>CAZXWQ010000045.1:0-12202 GCA_964644545.1 uncultured Dehalococcoidales bacterium
CTTTTTTTATCTTACGGTTAATCTCTTCAATTGTCTTTGCCATATCCTAACCATAGTAATATTAAACTGTTGGGCTTGTCAATTGGTTGTTCTCGTCCATATGATTAGTGGCACATTTCCCCCTTGCCTCGTCATTGCGAGCCGTAACTCCGAGCCGAGCGAGGAGGAGGCGTGGCAATCTCATTCCCCCCTGGATTGCTTCGGCGTCCCTTCACTTCGTTCAGGGTGCCTCGCAATGACATAAGAGAAGTGCTGAACTTCAAACCACAGTAGGCACTACACTTTGGAGTGTCACCCATCTATCTGAACTAGCTCATTGGCATAATCCGGCGAAGAGGAACAGCCTTGCCGGCCAGACTATTTTGACAAAGGAGGTCAAGCTTGCTACGCTATTGGTAGCTTGATAGCAGAATTGTGTGCGTGAAGACTCATCTTCACCAAACGGGTAGAATATCTAGTTGAGTAGATCAGAAGGCTTATCATTCAGGAAGGTGGACCTGCATATACATACTCCCCAGTCCATATGTTATAGTGACCCGCTCGTTACCCCGGGGCAGATTGTTGATGGAGCACTGATTGCCGGACTGGAGATAATAGCAGTAACAGACCACAATACAGTTGAGGCAGTCGATGAGATAAGGCAGATTGGGAGAGAGAGGAAGCTCCTTGTCTTTCCCGGGATTGAGCTATCGACAAAAGGTGGGCATTTTATTACTATATTCGAGCTGGATACGCCTGTAGAGAGGCTACGGGATTTTCTTGGTTGCCTTGGAATTGCCCGGGAAGGATGGGGAGATGCGGCTGTTGTGGCAAACAGCGAGGCAGAAGAGGTCTTTCGAAGGGTTGAAGAGTGGGGGGGGATAGTTATTGCCGCTCATATTGAGAGGTGGCCCAGCGGGTTTCTCAAGACAAATGAGCCGCGCCGGGTCAAGATGAGGATTCATAGCAGCAGGTACCTCAGCGCCCTGGAAATCACCGTGGCGCATGATAAAAGCCTGTGGAATGGTGGGAAGGTGCGCCACTACCACAAGAAGTATGCCTGTATTCAGGGCTCGGATGCACATGACGTGGACGAGATTGGTCGGCGGCCGGTGTATATTCAAATGGAAAGAGTAGGGCTGGAAGCCTTGCGGTCAGCCTTTCTTGATTACGAGACGAAGATTCTCTTTCCTGATGAGCTTCCCCAGAGAGAATAGTCGCCTCCAGTTCAGGCGGCTGCCATGAATAACCGGAAGAAAGGAAAATTGGACATGGATTATCAGGACATTATCTACACCAAGGAGGCAGGTATTGCTACCATAACACTGAACCGACCGGACAAGATGAATGCTTTTACTCCGGATATGATGAACAACATGTACCAGGCTGTGGAAGATGTTCGCAGCGATAAAGAGGTGAAGGTAGTGATTATCACCGGTACCGGCCGGTCATTTTGCTCTGGTGCCGATGTTAAAGCAATGGCGCAGAGGTTCAATCAGCCAGGCGGTAGTGAAGAGAGGAATATACCGGAGGCGAAGAGCGTGTCGCTCTATGTGCTATTTCAGAAGTGTGAGAAGCCAATAATTGCGGCAGTTAACGGGGTGGCGGTGGGTGGCGGGCTTGACCTTGCCTGCGCCTGTGACATCAGGGTAGCGTCTGACAGGGCAAGATTTGCCGAGCTTTTCATAAGGAGGGGGATGATTCCGGCTTCCGGAGGCACCTATTTTTTACCGAGGTTGGTTGGTATAGATAAAGCCCTTGAACTCATCTGGACAGGGGATATGATTGATGCTAAGGAAGCCGAGCGCATTGGCCTGGTGACCATGGTTGTTCCGCACGAGGAACTGGAGAGTGCCACGCTGGAACTGGCGGAGAAGCTGGCGAAAGGTCCTTCCCTGGCGATTCAGACGGCGAAGCGTGTTGTCTACGAGGGGCTGGACATGGACCTGGAGTCGACATTGAAAAACGTAGCGGCGGCTGTCAGGGAAATCACCCAAACCAGGGACCATGAAGAAGGGGCTAAGGCATTCGTGGAGAAGAGGGAGCCTGTATTCAGGGGAGAATAGCCTGGTTTTTTACCCTGCTTTTACTGGTACTCTTCCCCGATACCACTGGCGATGCATTTCTGGAGCAGTTCTTCAGCGCGCTTGGGATTAAATACGCCGCAGGAACATGGCCTGGCCATTACACGACTCGCTTCTTCTATGCTGAGCAGACCCTTACGGACCTCAGAGGCCATTCTCCGAATCAGGTTAAACGAGACCATGCTGTGCCCACACATGGTAGTAATATCCAGTATTTCCTCCCGGGGCAGGCTCTGCACGTTCCCCCAGACTCCCAGTGAGCACTGAGTGGTGTGCCTTTTGATGTCCGCTGCCTGACATACCTCGTCCACCTCATCAAAGAGCCCGCTTACTACCACAGACAAACCCAGGTCAGCTTCAACCAGTTCTTTGATAAAGGCTTCAACCTTCTCTCTGTTATCGAAGACCAGATGGGCGATACTGGCTCCGGACAGTCTCTCGACAAGCTTCTCCGGGTCGGACATGAACCTGTCACCTGTCCTTGCTGGACCCGCATTCACCGGACCGTGCTTGTACCCCATGCGCAGGAACTCTTGCACCTTCGGGCCGGCGTCTTTATCGTTAATACCCCTTGAAGCCATCATAAGGACGACGAAGTCCCTGCTCAGGCTTTCCCTTGTTCCCTGACGATTATTGGTATGAGTCACTGTTTCTCTCCTATAATATCTCAGCGCGCGGTCGCCCTAATCCCAGGTTACTTTTACCGTTGGGGCGAATCCGGAAACCTGCCTCCTGGGCGGCCTTCTCTGCGGGCAGGCTGCCATCCGGCTCCAGCATCGAGCCAATATTGACGCTGATTACGGTATCTACTTCCCTGGCTACGGTGTCCAGTGCTTTCAGTACCTGGGGTGCCTTTGCTACCGTGGTTTTGAACTCCAGAATCGCAGAAAGCACCTTTTCATTGAGGACATCCTGGCGCATTTTGCCCCGGCTGAAATCTTCAAATAGGTGGTAGGTCGGGTTGTCTTTTTCAAACTCAACCCCCAGGGGCAGTATTGCCTGGGCCACCTTTTCAACGTCAGTCATGCGTGTCCCGGTACCGGGGCGACCCAGCTCCGCTGCTATCCCGATGTAACCTCTCGGGTATCTCCCGGTGACATCGTTCGTTTTTGTCTCTTCGGTGCCCCGCCCGCCAACACTGGTACTGGGATGAGGCACTGCCGGGTTGCTGAATTGAGCCCTCAGTACTCGGGGCCAGCTCAATTCTGGCTGCCAGATTGCTTCGTACTCGCAGATGCCCACCCTGAGGCAACAGCCACACTCGACACACTCGTCTTCATCGATGGTAACCGTACCCCCGCCAGTTTCCCTGATAGCACCCACCGGGCAGTAATCGATGCATTCGAGGCACCCGGTGCACTTCTCTTCATCTACTCTCATAATTCTCCTCAGGTTTGAGGTGTACCGGTGGCGTTACCGGAGCCCTCATCTTTTTCCTCGCCCCTGGTAAAGTCTCTGAGTTTCTCTGCCAGGGTCGCCAGGCGCTTCTGGACTCTATCATTTATGGAATCTGGCTCAAAGCTGCCGTCTTCAAGTCGTTTGCCCGCCTTTAACCCGGTAAGCACTTCAATGCCTTCATCGATAGTGTTTATGGGATAGACGTGAAACTTTCCCGCTTTGACTGCCTCCACCACCTCCTCTTTGAGCATTAGATTATGAGTATTGCTGGCCGGGATGAGGACCCCCTGTTGTCCATTCAGTCCTTTATCCTGACATACCTCAAAGAAGCCTTCAACTTTCTCGTTTATTCCTCCGATAGCCTGTACCTCTCCTTTCTGGTCAACAGAGCCGGTTACGGCAATGCCCTGCTTTACTGGCACCTCGGACAGGCGAGACAGGATAGCATAAAGCTCGGTACTTGAGGCGCTATCCCCTTCTACCTCTTCATAACTTTGTTCAAATACGAGGCGAGCCGATAGAGACAGCGGGATTTCGTGGACATATTTCTCGGTGATATAGCCACTCAATATCATTACCCCTTTGGTATGAAGGCGACCCCCCAGCTTGGCTTCTCTCTCAATATCAATAAGACCCTCTCTACCCACGCTGGCACTGGCCGTTATGCGAGTAGGTTTGCCAAAGGCGAAGTCTCCGAGGTCTATTACTGATAGGCCGTTTACCTGGCCCACCTTCTCACCCTCAGTATCTATTATAATCATGCCCCTGTTTATCATCTCGTTGATGCGCTGATGGATTAGATTTGAACGATAAACTCTTTGTTCTACTGCCTTGTCCATGTGTCTGGCTTCTATGAGGGCAGACTCTTCTTCCCCTGCCCAGAAGTTAGCCTCACGGATAATATCAGCTATATCGGCAAACAATGTGGATAACTTTTCCTGGTCCTCACTGAGCCGCGAGCTATGCTCTGTTATTTTAGCGAGGGCGTCATTTTTCAGGTGCCTCAGGTTTTCCTCTTTGCAGATACGGCAAATGACAGCCGCATAGTCTTTCAGGTTGGTCTCCGTCCTATCCATCCGGGTATCAAAATCAGCCTTAACCTTGAATAGCTCCCTGAACTCCGGGTCCACCCGCAATAGCAGGTAGTAAAACATTGGCTCGCCGATAACCACACCCTTGATATCCAGTGGGATAGGCTCTGGCCTCAGGCTCCGGGTAGCCATAAAACCGAGCCGTTCACCCATTTCTTCAATAACGAGCTTGCCGTCACGGAGGGTTCTCTTCAGACCATCCCAGGCAAGGTAGTTGGTCAGGAGGTCTTCAATCCTCACCACCAGATAGCCGCCATTGGCTCGGTGCATTGAGCCACTTTTTATCATGGTAAAATCGGTATACAGGGCTCCAAACTGGGCTTCCTTCTCGAGGCGACCAAAGAGATTGTTGAAGGTGGGGTTCAGTTCAAGAATCACCGGGGCGCCTTTCAGTTCTGAGTTATCTACCAGTACATTGACCTCATATTTTCGCAGGGACTGTTGCCGGGCCAGACCTTGAATAGCTGCTGATGGGTCGGAATCGAGGGTCTTCAGTTCTTCCTTTAGCTGCGCAAAGTTCTCAATGATATCCTGTTCGACCTCTTTCAGGTAATCTGTCACCTGCGGAAGCTGGCTATACTTGTTTTTCAGCTCTTCAAACAGGTAATCAATGGAGTAGCTGGCTACCTCACGGTCGGTGTCTTCCAGCTGTTTCTCAACGGAGCTCTCCTCGGACCGGAATTCGACTATCCTGTCGCTGAGTTCCCTGGCCAATTCATCCTGATTCTTTCTCAGTTCCTCTCTAATTTCGGGGTTCAACTTCTGATAGTCTTCCTCGCTTATGGGCTCACCCTCAGGGGCTGGTATAAATACCAGCCCTACCTGGGTAGGTCGCAACAGAAGCCCCCTGTCTTTGGCCTTTTGACTGATGAGGCTGAAAGCTGCGTCTCTTCTCTTGCCGAATGCCTCGGTTATTTCCGAGCGCCGTTCGGCGTATTCTTTGCTGCTGAATGCCTGGACGAGGCTCCGCCGGGCGTTATCAATGATGCGTTTCATATCTTTTTGGAAACCCTGTCCTGTGCCGGCGGGCATCTTCAGGGCTCTGGGACAATCTGAATCATGAAAGTTGTGTACATAACACCAATCGAACGGCACCTCTTTTATAGTTGCCAGTGAATCCAGGAAGGACTTGATTGCTGTGGTCCTGCCGGTGCCAGCAAGCCCTGAGACGTAGATATTAAATCCCGGTTTGAGAATGTTGAGTCCAAACCGAAGAGCACTGAGGGCTCTGTCCTGCCCGATAATGCTCGCCACAGGCTCCAACTCTGCAGTTGAGGAGCAATCAAATGACGAGGGGTTGCAGGTTTTTCTTACTTGTTCTGCGCTTAGTTCTATTGGCATAACTTGCCTCCTTAGCTCTGACGTAACTGACGTTATCTGGTTGTGGGGGAAAGAAATTGCTCAAAACGGATTGGCCTCAGGCAATCAGAACCTGTCCTGCAGTCCCTTGCGCTGGAAAACATGACGCCAGCTACCTGCTTTGGCTCGCATTTCCTTTACCCTGGGTATGTACCTTATTACTGGAATTAGCAATAGCAGTACTGAAAAAATAACCAGCGCTCCCGAATGATTTCCCAGCCAGGCAACAAATGGAGTACAGGCGAGAGCGAGGCTGTAGCTGACAGTAGGGTAGCGGGTAACGAGCAGGGCAATTATGAAGATACCTAGACCAAACACGACACCCCAGGGCCATAGTAATAGACCGAGGATCCCGATACAGGTAGCGCCCCCTTTCCCCCCGCGGAATTTCAGGAATACGGGGAAGCCGTGACCGATTACAGCAACTCCTCCGGCAATAAGTTCGACCACAGCGACTCCGGAAATAACAAGCTCAACATCAAATAGTATCCCCAGCCAGCGAGCCAACAAAACTGCTGCCACTCCCTTGGAGATATCTACAAGCAGGACCACGAGGCCGTAGGCTACTCCCATGGTATAGAAGACATTCATAGCTCCCATATTCCGGGTGCCAACATCACGAATGTCTAGTCCTTGCCGGAAACGGCCGACTAAATAAGCTGTGGGGAGCGAACCAATCAGGTAGGCGCATATAATGGCCAGCGCTATAACAAGGCTAGTCACAATTTCACCCTTAAGGGATGCTTCACTATTTTGTTGAACCAGGGGTTCAGTATTTCTGGCTTCGTAATACTAATTTTCTCTCTTGAGGATTGTGGACGCCCCCTGTCCACCGCCGACGCATGCGGTGGCACAGCCGTAGGTTCCACCCTCCGCATCAAGTATTCGGGCTAATGTACCGACGAGCCTGGTTCCGGTAGCGCCCAGTGGATGGCCGAGGGCAACAGCCCCTCCCTTTACATTAACTTTTTCAGGGTCGATACCCAGCTCTTTTATTGTGTTAATAGTTACGATAGCAAACGCCTCGTTTATCTCCCAGAAATCAATATCCTTCGCTTCCAGGCCAGCGTGCTCCAGGGCCATTCTGCTGGCTGGAATTGGTCCCAGTCCCATCATGGTCGGCTCGCAGCCAGCCCAGCCCATGGATACAACGGTAGCTATAGGTTTCAGCCCGTATTCCTTGGCCTTTTCTCTTGACATTAAAATCATGGCTGATGCCCCGGCATTAAGGGGTGAAGAGTTGCCAGCAGTTACCTGCCCGTCTTCCTTAAATGAGGGGGGCAACTGGGATAGAGATTCCATATTGGTGGTTGCTCGGATGCTCTGGTCTGAGTCGATAACTTTCTTCGTGCCATCGGCTAGCGTTACTTCAATAGGCATTATTTCACCCTTGAAAAAACCTTCTTCAAGGGCTTTAGCTGCCATTTGGTGGCTTCTAAGTGACCACTTGTCCATATCTTCTCTGGTTAACTTGCTGTGAGCAAGCAGTTTTTCTGCAGTGAGACCCATATTAGCGGTCGTCATAAAATCGTATTTCTTATAGGCTTCATCGGTGATGAGTTTAGCGTTTGGTTCCACGGGCACCTGGCTCGGGTCGCCTCCACCCAGTGCTGGGATATGGGTCATGTGTTCGATTCCACAGGAGACAACGATATCCGAGTAGCCCAGCATTATTTCCATGGCGCCGGTGTGTATGGTTGACATTGAAGAGGCGCATTGTCGGTCAATTCCTTGTCCGGCGACATTAATCGGTAATTCTGCCAGGAATACAATATTTCTTCCGCCGTATAGCCACTGTTCACGCACGGGCATTGCCGTTCCGGTGATTACATCACCAATCTCCTCCGGCTTAATACTGTTCCTCTTGATGAGTTCCTTGACCAGCCATGCGGCAACATCGTCCATTCTCAGGCTGTTGAATACATCTCTCTCCGGGTCCCTCGGTCTCGACCTTGAGAACGCCGACCTGAGATAGTCGACTATGACCGCTTCTCTCATTTCTGCCATTTCTTAACCTCCTTAAAATAAAATTATATATATTCTAATGGATTTGCTGATATACTACAAAACAAGCTTTATGCTGACATGCTGCCACTGGGGTTCGGTATTTACTTTAGCTGTTCTCTGGAATAGTCAAGGACTCGCCGTGCCACAATCAGCATGTTTATCTGACCAGTTCCTTCGAAGATGTCGTTGATTTTGGCATCGCGCATCCATTTTTCCAGGAGGTTCTTTCTGGAATAGCCCAGTGGTCCCATAAGCTCTACTGCTTTCTGGGTAATCTTGGTGACGGCGAGCCCTGCTTTTGCCTTGGCCATTGAGGCTTCCAGGCTGTTGGGCTGGAACAGGCTCATCATCCATACTGCTCGCAGCATCAGCATCCTGGCGGCTTTGTAGTTTACCTCCATATCCATGACATCGCGTTCGATGGCGGTTAGCTGATGACGTGACAGACCGTAGCGTATTTCGATTCCTTCCGCTTCGAAGGTCTCCTTGACGAAATCGAGGGCAGCACGACCGACACCGAGAGCCATGGCGGCTATGATGGGTCGCGTAGCATCAAAGGTGGCCATTGCCCTCTTGAAGCCTGCCGTCTGGGACTTGTCTATTCTTCTGACTTCAGGGCTGCCGAGTATGTTCTCGTAGGGAATACGGCAGTTGTCGAGGATAATGGTAGCCGTGTCGCTGGCCCTGATTCCCAGCTTATTCTCGACTTTTTCTACCCTCATCCCTGGAGTTCCTGCCTCTACCACGAATGGCTTCATGCCGGCGCGTCCTGCTGATTTGTCTACTGTAGCCCAGACTACCACCAGGCCATCAGATTCATCTACGGACCTTTTACCCCCGGTTACAAATATTTTTTCGCCATTGAGTACCCAGTAGTCGCCGTCTTGTACTGCGGTGGTGGAGATAGCGGCGGTGTCTGAACCACAGCCGGGTTCAGTCATAGCCATAGCGCCCCACTTGGGTTCTCCTTCACCGAATTTTTTAAGGAAGCGTTGTTGCTGTTCTCCGGTGCCTGATGTTAGAATAGCAGCTCCTCCGAGGCTTGAACCGGGGTTGCATAGCATGAGGCCGGCATCGCCCCAGCAGGTTTCCTCAATACTGAGTGCGGCGCCTACGCCCAGGCTGAGAATGCCACCAGGACCCTGTGTTTCCCACATTCTATCAATGAGCTCTTGTGGGCTCTCGTGCTCGTGTTCGTCGTAATAACGAGCGATGGGGCGGAGCATCTCCTCGGCTTGCTTGTGGGATGCCTGTATCGAGGCTTCTTCTTCAGGCGTCAGTTCAAAATCAATCATAATACTTCACCTCCTTCTATGCGATAGCCATGCCATTGAAGGTAGTAAATCCACGGCCGTTTCTCAACCACAGCTCTACCGGGTGGTCGCGGATATAGCCGTGTCCACCGAGTATCTGGACAGCGCGGTCAGTTACCATTAGCACCATATCATCAGCGTAGGTTTTGGTCAGGGAAGCCTCCCTGGTGGTATCTTCTTTACGGTCAAGTTTCCATGCTGCCTCCCAGGTCATCAATCGGGTAGCGTCAATTTCGATAGCCATTTCAGCGAGCATGAAGGCAATGGTCTGCCGGGAGGCGATAGGCTCTCCGAAGGCATAGCGCTCCTTGGCATAGTCCCGTGAGTACTCAAAGGCAGCCCTGGCTACTCCCACCGCCATTGCCGATAGAGCTACCCGCGAGCAGTTCAGGATTCGGCTGAAATCACACCCCTTCTCACCGCCGAGACGGTTTTCTCGGGGTATGCGGCAGTCCTTGAGGGTGAGTTCGTAAGTGCACAGGGCTTTTATACCCATGTTCTTCTCGCGCTCGCCAATCTCAAGCCCTGTAGCGCCCTTCTCAAGGATAAAGCCCTGAGCACTGCCGTTCTCGGCGGCATAGACCAGTAACAGGTCAGCGTCCGCGGCTAAGGGAACATAGCATTTCTCTCCATTCAGTATATAGTCATTACCATCCAGTCTGGCGGTTGCTGAGAGGGACATGGGGTCGAAATTGAAGCGAGGTTCAATGAGAGCGGCAGTGGCTGACTGGTATTTTTCAGCACAGAAAGCAGGCAGGTATTTGTCCTTCTGTTCCTCAGTACCCATCTCCACAACAGGTAAGCTAACCAGGGCAGGGCAGAGGATATGCATGGCCAGGGAGAGGTCGCCCCAGGCGAGCTCTTCAGCGATAAGGGAACCTGTAAGCGTTGAGTGCTCCTCGCCAAGCCCCTGGTGCTCTTCAGGTATACTGGTGGAGATGAAGCCCATTTCCCAGGCAGTATCTATGATATGGGCAGGAATCTCGCCGCTTTCGTCGCATTCCCTGTAGACTTTCCGCATCTCGTCTGTAGCAAACTCCTTTACCATGTTGATAATCATTTGCTGCTCTTCGCTGGGACTAAATGAGATCATTGCTCACTCCTTTCCGTGCATATAGAGGGTTGGTACAGGCTGCATATAGAACATAGCACAGCCAGCGGTTTTTATCAATCTGATGATTGACGGGTGCCAGCTTCGCAGGCATTATTTCAGGAATACCTGCCACGATATTTTGAGTTTGTTGAAAAACTGGTCTTGCAGGGCAGAAAAGGCGTACAATAATGTAAATACGGTTACTTCTGGGAAAGAGTAGCGCGTGGAAAATCGAATCAAGATAAAAGAGGCGTTCTCTTGCCAAACACTGCCATGAATAAGGCGAAGGTATCAATCGTTAGAGCTAGCAATTATGATTACGCTAAGATTCGTGCGGCCGTGGAGAAGGGCATCGAGCTGATTGGTGGAATAGGGGAAATAGTACCTCCGGGCAGCAGGGTCTTTGTGAAAATAAACCACCTTTCTCCGCCTTCCCCCGCGGAAAAGGGGATAGTTACTCACCCTGTTTTCGTAGAAGCGGTTCTGGACGTGCTCAAAGGGGTCAGTGCCGACATCACAGTAGGTGATGATATTGATTCTGGTGATGTGGATGGGTTTCAGGTATCGGGTTTCCGCCAGATGTGTGATAGAGACGGTGTTCGATTGATAAATCTCAGGGAGGCCGGGTTCGTGGAGACCACTTGTAACGGTCATTTCCTGGAGAAGGTCTATTTATCGAAAACCGCCCTGGATGCTGACGTGATAATCAATCTTCCCAAACTTAAGACGCATTCTCTTGTTGTTTTTACCGGTGGTATTAAGAATATGTATGGCACTATCCCGGCTGGTTTCCGCAGGAGATTTCACGGTGAATACGTGAAGAGCGAGGATTTCAGTCGGATGCTGACCGATGTCTTCTCCGCTATCAAACCACAGCTAACCATAATGGACGGCATTATTGCTATGGAGGGAGAGGGGCCGGCAGCGGGAAATCTGAGGAGACTGGGGGTTATCCTGACAGGCCGGGATACGGTGGCTCTGGACGCAGTGGCGACCAAAATCATAGGGCTGAATCCTGTTGATATTCATACGACCCTGAACGCCAGCGAGAGGGGCCTGGGGGTAGGGGAGCTTGAGAGCATTGAGGTGGTCGGAGAGAGTATAGAGAGTGTTGCCGTGGCAGATTTCAGACCTCCGGCCAGTGCTAGCAGAGCGATAGTAAGCAGGGTGCCCCGGTTTCTATCCACGTTCATACTGGAGCAGCTTTCTATCCGGCCAAGAGTAGTTGAACAGCAGTGTACCGGGTGCGCCGAGTGTGAGAAGGCCTGTCCGGCAGGTGCTATTTCGGTAATCGGTGAGATAGCGGAGATAAACAGGGGTATCTGCATAAAGTGTATGTGCTGCCATGAGGTCTGCCGCTTTGATGCAATCGTGCCTGAGTATACGATTGCTGGCCGCACAATAGATTTTCCAGCCAAAATTTTCAGGAAACTCACGTCAAGAGCCACCTGAGCCTGTGGTTTGAGGATAATGTCATTGCGCGGAGTTTTGCAACGAATCAATTTGAGCAGAGCAACGAGATTGCTACGACGGGTACTCGCTCCGCTCGGAGCTTCGGCTCGCAATGATAAGGGAGAATGTGAATTATCACTATTTTGCCGTCAGAGGAGGGTCTATTGACAGAGTTTCGGGACGAGGCTAAACTCAATTCCAAGCAGGTAGAACTAACTAGTGCTTAGTTAGATAATTGCCTGCTCAATTTTACAAAGCTAAGTGTAGCTATATACCTGTATAGAGATTTCTGCAACTAAGCACTGGCAAGAGGAGCTAATGAGGTGGAGCAGTCAGTAGCAAAGCAACTTGGCTATCTCTTTTCTCCGAGGTCGGTTGCTGTAATTGGTGCGTCCAATAGCCCGGGGAAATGGGGTTTCAATGTTT
>CAZXWQ010000046.1:0-2781 GCA_964644545.1 uncultured Dehalococcoidales bacterium
ACATCGATATAGCTGCCGAACGCCCCGGCAATAATTACCTGCCTGATTTCCTGCTCAGTGCAGCCATTCGTTTCCAGGAGTACCTGAATGCCGGTGCGAATGGCTGCCTTAGCCAGTTGCAATTCTCGCACGTCTGGCTGAGTGACAACAATAGCTGTCCGCCCATCCCGCTCCTCTTCAGTGACCAGCACAAACTGGCGTCGCTTATTCTCGGTCCTGATACGAGGGTGGTCATCTTTCATCCTGCCGGCTCTGTTAATGATTCCCGTCAGATATAGCTGTGCCATAGCATCCAGTATTCCTGACCCGCAAATTCCAATCGGTGGCGCATCATCAATAGTCTGGTACTGTATGGCATCATGTAGTATACGCACCCGCTCAATTGCTCCGCTGGTGGCCCGTATACCATCCTTTATATGACCGCCTTCGAATGCGGGTCCGGAGGCACAGGAAACGGCGGTTATTTCACCATTTTTAACCAGAGAGACCTCGGTATTAGTCCCTATATCGATAGCCACCACTGGATCTTCAGCCTGCCAGGCCTCCGTAGCCAGCAACATCGCCACGTGGTCACCACCGACAAAACCAGCGATGTTGGGCAACAGGTGCACATATGCTCCACGAGCGATATGTAATCCAAGGTCACCAGCCTTGAGGTCAACAGCGCCACTAACTGCGGGAACGAAGGGAGAGAGGGCGAGTTGGCTCACCGGCAAACCCAGAAACAGGTGGTGCATGGCAGTATTGCCAACCACAACCGCCTCAACAATCTCTTCTTCATCGGCACCAACTTCGGTACACAGGTTGGTAGCCAGCTCGTTGAGGGCTTCCACAACCGTCATCTGTAACTGTAACCCCTGCTCCGGCAACTTGACAATACCGCTGATACGGCTGATGATATCCTCTCCGTAGCTGAGCTGAGGATTCATAATCCCTTTAGCCGCTAGGGTCCGACCATCATCCAGGTCAACCAGGTAGCTCGCAATCTTGGTGGTACCCAAATCCACTGCCAGCCCCAGTTGACGCCCGGGCCAGGGACTAACGGCTACCACTTCATCATCGCGAACCGAAGCCTGACACTCCCAGTTCCACGACCGTAGCCGGGTAGAAAGAACCCGCAGAACGTCAACATCAACCTTATTGCAGTGTAACTGGTGTTGCTCCTCAAGTGCCTGGAGAACCCGGTCGGCATCAGCCTGGAGGTCGGATAGAGACGGGGCTGTTAGCTGCAGATGGTAAGCTCGAACAGGCGGCTCCACGTGCACTTTTACCTCCAGTCCCTCCACCTGGGTTCGCTGTGGTGTCGTCATCGATTCAGGTGGCACGCCTAATTTACAGTTACTGCGCGGATAAGCCTGGCAGGCAAGGCGCCAGCCATCCATCAATTCTTGAGGCGAGAATGCCTCTAGCTCACTGGAGGTTGGTTCTGAGACAGTCCCGCTCAAAATTCGCACCTTGCAGGAGCTGCACGTTCCCTCACCTCCGCAGACACTGCTGATACCCACACCTACCCGGCGTGCACAAGTTAATAGTGACTCATTGTCACGGCATTGTCCGCGCCGACCTATCGGCTGAAAATCAATCGTGTAATCTGCCATACTCCTCTTACTCGGTCTTCGATTTGCTTCCCCACTATGCATGTAGTCTATAGCGACAGGTCTCCCTCAAGTTGCAGTGTGCACAGGATTCAACTTTTGTCCAGTTTCTCATCTGCGGTCCCATACCAATTACCATAGATAGTGACTTACGGGGAACCATTACTCCGGAAGAGGTTAAGCTCACCCCGATTTCCTCTGCTGGCACCAGTTCAAACAATTGCCACTGCTCAGAAAGAGGGAAATTGGGTCCACCCGGGCCGAGAGGGCTACTTGCCTGATAGCCACGTAGAGAAGCCTCAGCAGACATGAGCTGACATAGTTCAAAACTCAGAGTATTTACCGCCGCACTTCCAATACCATCCAGAAGCAGACCCCGCAAGGACTCACCGCCATTGAAGTAGTCTGTTACCTTTCCCTCCAGCCTGGGACCAACGGTACAGACCGCAACAGCAACTTCCTTGGCCTCCCCCAGAACTGAAGGGAGTATCGCACCGTGAAGTACTACATTTCCTTCTAAGGATATCTGCTGATGCCCTACTTCAATTACCGGGTAAGTCTCATAGGCGATAGCCGGTTCCAGGAGAGAGTCATCGTTGACAATGATAAGTAGTTCATTAGTTATGGTCTCTATTTCAGACTTGAGCTTGGAATATTCCCTGACCCCCTGTCGGCGAAGCACATTGCTTGTCTCAAGGGTCAAACGGACATCACAGACTACGGGCATAAATTTCTCCTTTCCTAATCATATCATTTGAACTCCATTTTGAAAAGTCAGTAGCCTACGTGCTTGACCTTCAGGTTGCACGAGTATAAAATTGGAGTCAAGAGTAGTACGATGTGAAAATCGCACTATGGGAATCAAACAGGAGGCAGGAGTGTCAGGTCTGCTGATCCCTTCCTTTGAATCGATGAAAGAAACGGCTCAAGCCATTCAGGCAGCCGGACTGCATGGTAGAGTCAAAATCATAGCTGGTGGTGGTATTGTTACTGAGCTGGTGAAAAGGCATACTGGTGCCGATGCCCATGCCGGCGATGGACTTGAAAAAGAGCTACATGCCATCAACTATAGACACCGGGTGTGGGAGCTATTGATTTCAATCGACTCACCAGGAGCTTACCCAGACCATGCCCCTGTGATATAATCTATAACGAGTTCAGGCTATAGTAGTTCAAGGGAGACAGG
>CAZXWQ010000046.1:2881-11321 GCA_964644545.1 uncultured Dehalococcoidales bacterium
CCCCTGTGATATAATCTATAACGAGTTCAGGCTATAGTAGTTCAAGGGAGACAGGTAAGTTTAATGAACAATACGAGCTACAGGATTGTCCGAACCATTCGCTGTAAAAATACTAATGTTCCTGGCACTCTGGGCAAGCTGACTACCACTATCGGCCAGGCTGGCGCAGAAATTGGGAATATAGTAACAGTGCATCTGGGGCACCACTACACGGTCAGGGATATTGATATACTGATTGATAGTGAAGAGCACCTTGAGCAGCTGGTAAACGAAGTAGTCAATCTGGCAGGCTCTACAATTCTCGAAGTTAGAGATGAT
Source organism: uncultured Dehalococcoidales bacterium (assembly GCA_964644545.1). Lineage (GTDB taxonomy): Bacteria > Chloroflexota > Dehalococcoidia > Dehalococcoidales > Fen-1064 > CAZEBT01. The sequence continues at coordinate 3,200 of CAZXWQ010000046.1, forward strand.
GTGCTCGAGGTTCACAAGAGCGGCAAGATAAAGATGATAAGCACCGTACCCATTAACTCCCTGGATAATCTCCGTAAGGTATACACGCCGGGAGTTGCCGAGGTATGCAGGTTAATCGTTGACCAACCGAGCTGGCAGGACACCTACACCAGCATTCCCTATTCCGTAGCTATTGTCACTGATGGTACTGCTATCCTCGGCCTGGGGGACATTGGCCCGGTAGCAGGAATGCCGGTTATGGAAGGAAAGGCAGCCCTGCTCCAACAGCTAGCAGATGTTAGTGGAATACCTATCCTGCTAAGCACTACTGACCCGGATGAAATAGTGGAAACAATAGTACGTATTGCCCCTACGTTTGGTGGTATTCATCTGGAAGACATTGCCTCGCCGCGATGTTTCCAGATTTTAGAGAGGCTGCAGAAAGAGCTAAGTATCCCTGTTATGCACGATGACCAGCAGGGAACCGCCGTGGTCACACTGGCGGCTTTACTCAATGCCTGCAAACGTATTAACATTACACTCGAGGATGCAAAGGTTGGACTGATAGGCCTGGGAGCAGCCGGGCTATCTATCGGGAAGTTCGTTCTGCGGTTCACCGGCAACCCCGCTTTGGGCACGGCAAGGAGTGAGGCGAGCAGGATACGCCATGCTGAGGCAGGAGGTACACCATCAAGCTTTGAGGAAATCATGCAAACGGCTGATATTGTTATCGCCACCACCGGCGTAAGCGGACTCATAGAACCCGGAATGGTAAGAAAAGGGCAGATTATTTTTGCCTTATCGAATCCATATCCGGAAATTATGCCTGAAGCTGCATTAGCAGCAGGGGCTGCCCTGGCAGTTGACGGCAGGACAGTTAATAACCTGATCGGTTACCCCGGGATATGGCGTGGTACACTGGATTCCAAGGCAACGATGATTAACTTTGAGATGTTAAGGGCCGCCAGCTTAGCTATTGATAGAGCTACCGGTGAAGGCGAACTTGTCCCCAGTCCCATTGACCCTGGAGTACATCTGGCTGTAACTCATAGTGTAGCCAGAGCTGCTATGGAGTCGGGTGTTGCTCAAAGACAATTGGACGATGACTATTTTGAAGATATTGTTATGGAACAGCCCCCCTAGCAGACAAATCCGGGATATGAAACTTAAAACAGTCCTCAGCAAGGCAAATAGTGTACTGAGTAACACATTTAACTATCTGCGAACACGGAGAGAGCGGAGACTATATCAGCAGTGGATAGAGCAGGCTGATTTGCCTCCTGAAGCCATTCCCCGGGAAGAAGCTACCAGAGAGGCGGCACCAAGAATAGGCCAGAAGCGGCTACGCATGTACATACTATTCACATTACTCGGGGCTGCCCTGGCTATGGCGTGTGGCGGGTTAATTCTTCTGGTTGCGCGCTCCTGCTGATTGATAAAGTCATACAATCTGCCGATAATAGTGCACACTGACAACTTACGGTAGCCAGTTTGAATTACTGACATTAACAGGAAGCGGGGTGTGACTGACAGTCACACCCCGTTAGTGTAGCTCCACCTGGTGTCCGGGTTTATCTTAGTCCCGCGTTCCAGTTATCTCGTATTTCAGGTCCTGGTCAATCCACACGTACCTGAATACGCCACTGTTCTCGTAGGGGTCAGGCCCGACACCTACCTCACCTGCATAACCCTTTATCCACGGTTGCCAGAACAGGTACCAGGCTGGTGTTGGTATCGGTATCTCCCAGACCAGGTCTATTTCACGAAGGCATTCTTCCCTTCGAATCCTTGATTGCTCCTCGGCGTCTACCGTCACTATGAGGTTTTCGTATGTCTCCTGGGCCACCGGGTCGACGACATTGCTGAAGGCATAGACCGAGCCCACTCCGGCCTTACTGACCCATCCGCCGTGAGCCCATCCGAAGGCATCATCGATTGCGTTGTTGCTCCAGCTGATATAGCTGAAACCGGGGAAGCTTCTCACCCAGAGCACGTTACCAAAGGTAACGGGCTCCATTACCTCGATTTCCATATCGATGTCGACGTCGGCGAGGTACCCCTTAACCAGGGACATGACATCAATCCCGCGCAGGTTGGCGCTCGAAACCTGCACCGAAGTCTGAAAGCCGTTGGGGTAGCCGGCTTCGGCGAGGAACTGCTTTGCCAGCTCCGGCTGATATTCATATAGTTTCCGGCTCAGCTCCGGCAGCTCTTCGAGCGGCGTGTAATGGTCGACAAAGGAAGGCATTATCGGCCAGGTGAGCATAAAAGCGCGGCCCATATAGTATTCCTCAAGTATAGACGGCTGGTCTATTGCCAGAGCAACTGCCTGCCGCACCTTCTTATCGCTGAAGGGTGGGATATCGGAGCGGAGAAACATGGTATTGGAGCTATCCGGCTGTACCGATCTCATCAGCAGCTCCGGGTTGGACTCCTGCATGCTGTCCACCTTGTCGAAGGGGACCCAGTAGAACTCAACCTTGTGTGTCCGCAGTGCTGCCAGTCGGGTAGATTCATTGGGTATGACTATTGCCTCGAAGTGCTCTATATACGGCAACCGGTTCTCGGGGAAGAAGGGGTCGAAATGATGGTAGTTGGGGTTCCTTATCCAGGTCATTGAGCTGTCGGGAACAACATCCATCAGCATGAATGGCCCGATACCGACCTGATGCTTCGGGTCGGTCAGGTCCCCATATTGTTCTACCACCTCGCGCGGCTGCATATACATCCAGTTCATGACGCCGTGCAGCATGCGTATGTCCGGGTCGTCGTACATAAGCTGGAAGGTAGAATTGTCGATTTTCACGAAGAATGGCGGTAGTTCCGGGTCTCGCTCCTCCTCCGTGTAGTACGTGCTCCGGGGGTCTTCTCCGGCCCGGTCAAATGAAAACTCGACATCTTCGACGGTGAACTGCCGCCCGTTCATCGGAGGCATATTGTGCCAGTAAACGTTGTCGCGGAGTTTGAAAATGATGGTCATCAGGTCGATGACCTCCCAGCTTTCGACGACGTCACCCATCAGGTATGCGTCGGGAATATAGGAAGAGCTGAACGAGCATTCACCGGTGCCCTGGGGTCCCTTTGACCAGTCCGCTGTTCCCAGCCGCCCGTAGGTGTGGACCCCGTTAAAAACACTGCGAGTAGAAATCACCGGGTCAAGAATCTGCGTAGCCGTACCGTCAACCAGGGCGACGGTAATGGTTCCGCCGTATCGTGGTTTCTCCTTCAGGTTACCGAAGGAATCCCGCACCATCTCCGGCCCCTCCTCCACCACCTTCTCTTCTTCTTCCACCGGCGCTTTCTCTTCCTTCACCTTGCCAACAACCGTCTTCCCCTCCTCCTCCTCCACTGCCGCTGGACCGCAAGACGCCAGTACCAGCGCTACCACTATCATACAACTCAAAATCAGCCACACAATCTTTTTCTTCATAGTCCCTCCTTAATTCTCTGGTAATCACAACTTTGAAAAGTCTTTTTTAACATCACATTAGACACCTCCTGAATCAGACTATATTATCATCCAGTCTCACTATTTTAACACTTCGCACGCTTTTGTCAAGCTTCTGAAGCTGAACCCTCATCTTGCTTGCTATCCTCTACCTTTTTGGTTTTTACTGCCCTTCCATAGCGGCCAATGCCACCCCTCAGCCTGGGGTCGAGCAGGTCTCTGACGGCATCTCCCCACATGTTTATCCCGTATACGGCAATACTAAGGGCAACACCGGGCCAGAGAGCCAGCCACCAGGCTTCTTCCATGTACATGCGTCCTTCCGAGCTGAGCATACCACCCCAGCTGGGGAATGGGGGTGGAATGCCGAACCCGAGGAAGCTCAGGCTAGCCTCCCCGAGGATGTTGCCGGACATAGATACGCTGAACATGATGATTAATATCGGGACAATATTGGGCAGGATATGCCGCTGGAGCATCTGTCTGGTAGTACAGCCGATAGACTGGGCCGCATCCACGTACACGTTCTCCCTGATGGCAATAACGGCGCTTCTGGCTACCCTTATCCAGGCAATCCCCCCCCATAGTCCCAGGACAATCACCGTCTGAGCTATGCCCCTCCCGACGAGACCCATCAGGGTTATGACAATGATTAGCATGGGAAAGCTCAGGGCGGCGTCAACGAATCTCTGCACTATGATGTCAAATTTACCGCCGAGGTAAGCTGAGGTAACACCTATGATTGCCGATAAAACCACGTTGATAGCGCTGGCACCCAGGCCTACTATCATCGAGATGCGGGCACCATAGATAACGCGACTGAACAGGTCTCGTCCCAGGGCATCCGTGCCCAGCCAATGGGTACCTGATGCCGGTTGCATCCTGTCTATCAGGATAAAATCGTTATAATGATAGGGCGCCAGTAAGTCAGCAAAAATGCCGGTCAGAAGCATCAGCAGGACTATGATGCCACCGATAGTTCCCAGCGGCTTTTCTCTGACCAGCCGTATGAAGAAGTCCGTCAGGGGGTGATGTCTCTTCGGCTCCACTGCTTGCCCTGTTACATTATCTGTAGCCTCGCTCATGCTTGATTATCTCCTCTTATCTGTAGCGAATCCTGGGGTCCAGATAGGCGTAGCTCAGGTCGGTAAGCAGGATGAGTACCAGCCCGAAGCCGGCAAGGAGGACGTTTAGCCCGCTGACGAAGGGATAGTCTCTCCTGTTTATCGAGTCCAGGAAGAGGCGGCCCATCCCGGGGAGGTTGAATATCTGCTCCATAATAACCGCGCCACCAATCATGATGGGTATCTGTCCGGATATGATGGTGACTACCGGGATAAGGGCATTCCTTACGGCATGCCTGACGACAACTACCCGCTCCCTGAGCCCCTTTGACCAGGCGGTCCTGACGTAGTCCTGCCTCAGCACATCCAGCATCGTGGTACGCAGCATCCTCATGGTGGTTGCCGACATAGCCATGCCCATGAGGAGCGCCGGAATTATAAACATTTGCAGATTACCCACTGGGTCCTCGGTAAAGGGAATAAGGGCCATAGGTGGTGACCAACCCCACCAGATTGAGGGGAAGACCATTATCATCGTTCCCAGCCAGAAGCCGGGAACCGAGAGCATGATTATGGCAAAGCTGCGCCCAAGTAAGTCACCGACGTTATCCTGCCGTATCGCTGAATAGATGCCTATAGGAAGGGCCAGTATCTGCGCTATGATGAAGGCCAAAAGGCCAAGCTCAAAGGTTACCGGTACTTTGTTGATTATCTCCGTGATTACGTCCTGCTCTGTAAACAGGGAGCCCCCAAAGTCGAAACGAGTGATAATGCCCCACATCCACTGGCCGTACTGTACATGCATCGGGAGGTCCATTCCCAGCATTTCTCTTATCGCTTCAACATCTACCTGCTCACCGGTTGACCTCGCTCCCATCTGCAGGGCCAGCTGTTGTACCGCGTCGCCGGGAATTAGGCGGACCATAAGAAAGACTACCACAGTTATCAGGAACAGAGTAGGTATCATCAGGAACACCCGTCTGATTACGTAGTTACGCATATCGTCTCCTTGTTGTTGCTCGGTTTCACTATGAAGTCCCTGCTATCCTATCCTGATAGACCCTGCTGCTAAACCAAGTTACACCAAGAGCTCCGGTAACGGGAAGAGTTTCTAGCTCTCAGCTAAATCAGTGGGTGGCGTCAATAATACAGCCCAGCGCCGTGGTTTCCCCGGCGTTGGGCTGGTATCAAATCGGTTGACATCCCGGTATACGTCTATGTGCACAATATATTTCCCCTGCGTTAACATCCTGCATTATAGCCTTATAAACAGCAAATGTCAATCTTCGCCAGTACCCTCTCCACGCACTCAATCCAGCGTGAATATGGTGGCAAATCAGCACAACCAGCCATATCCTGTTGTGTTATCAGGCAGGATTAACCAGAGAATTTACATTGCTTGCCTGGTTATGGCGAACTTCTTCTCCGGTAGTATTCTATCAACTTTCTGGCAGCTCTGGCTGCTCTCCCTACGGTTGGGTAAAAAGGGATACCAGCGGCTATGAGTTTGGTCCTCACCTCGGAAATCAGCTTCCAGCTCCAGTGGTCATAATCATCGATACCGGGACTCTTTTCTCCAATGACTGCCAGCAGTGGCTTTGAGCTATCTTCCTTTACCCTGGTATAGCCTTCGACAGCGCTTTTGAACCTCAGATTCATGCCTTCTTCCCTTGAAAGCGTTACGAGCACAGTCTCGTTTACATTGGCAATGAGGAGGTCGAAGTTATCGTCCATACCCATCATGTGCAGCATATCAATATCAGTGAACCCAAAACCACCCAGAATTGATACGTCCGTGGGATTACCGACCCAGTCCCATATTGGTATGCCCTTATTTCTTAATTCCTCCCGGAGCTGTGCTGGCAGAGGAATAACATCGAGCCCGGCTTCTTCGCATTCATCGGCGGAAAGGACGCTGGGGCCTCCACCCCCGCCGACTATCCCCACCCTCGTTCCACGGATTGGTGGCAGAAAATAGAATGAAACAGCAAGGTCTGCCATTTCATCGAAGTTCCGGGCGGAAATCGCCCCCGCTTGAGCGACAGCACTTTCCCATGTCTTACTGGAGCCGGCAATGGACGCAGTATGGGAGGCTACTGCCCTGGTTCCCGATTCTCCCCTGCCGCCCTTGGTGATGATTACCGGCTTTGTAGAGGCGGCCCTGCTCAGAGCATTAAAGAACCTCCTGCCATCTCTCACACCTTCAACATATACCAGGATTATCCCTGTTTCAGGGTCCTGCGCTAAGTAATCGAGATAATCAGATTCATTGAAATCAAGGGCGTTTCCATAACTGATGACCTTGCTGAAGCGGAGACCCCGGAGGGAGGCCGTATAAACAAAACCCGATGCTCCCCCACCGGTCTGAGATGCCATTCCAACCACCCCAGACTCCCTGGGTAGGTCATAACCGAAGGAGAGTCCTTCCTGGGGATAATAGATGCCCATACAGTTCGGGCCAATGAGGCGGATATCCCGTTTCCTTGCCTGCTTCAGTATTTCTTTCTCTAACCCGGCAGCATCGGGACGCCCCGTTTCACTGAAGCGAGCAGTATAAAGGTGAACAGCCTTGACGCCCTTCTGGGAGCAGTCCTCAAGCATATTTAGAACTTCTGATGCAGGAACACATGAAATAACGTAGTCGACAAAACCGGGTACATCTTTGAGGACGGGGTAGGCCTTGATACCCAGAATCTCCGAATACCTGGGATTCACCGGGTAGATTTTGCCCTTGTAACCATAGTAAAGAAGATGATGCACATAGCCGTAACCGAATGTACCAGGATTACCAGAAGCTCCGACGACGGCGATTGAGCGTGGATGGAGGATTTCTTCTAACGTATACCCTGACAGTGGTAACACCTCCCATAGACGTAACCAGTATGTAACACTGCTATCCCTGCATTCTATAGTTAGCTTGGCGGATAGCGATTGATGCGCCGTTAGATGCAAGTATAATATACTGACTGTTTAATCTGCAATTATTCCGCTTACTCAAGGCACCGGTATTGCTCAGATTCATTGTTTTCGTGAACTGCATATCCCATCAGAATGTTAGTTGCCGGGAGGTTTTAACCAAAGCAGGTTTTCCTATTCTGTGGCTCACTGGACGATTACCTCAATTTCCCTGGAAGTCACTCTTTCTGCGTATTCTTGAAGTGCGCTCTACTCCGGCAAGATAGGGCCAGTGCTAATTATCTTGTCGTCTTCAAGTCTGGCTATTTCATCCTTCGACAGACCTAGAAGGTTACCGAGAACATACTCATTGTGCTCGCCGATACAGGGTGCTGGTCTGGGTAATTTAGCTGGTGCTTTTGATAATTTGAGGGCAAGCCCTGGATAGAGACGAGTCCCCGCTTGCGGGTGGGCTACCTCAATAAAATACTTCCTCTCTTTTAGCTGGGGGTCACTGAGCATCTCTTTCACGTTTAGTACTGCTCCTGCGGCAACCCCTGCCCTTTGCAGAGTGTGCATCACTTCGTAATGGTTGTGCTGGATGGTCCATTCTTCGATAAGTTTATCCAGTTCGTCCTGGTTCTTCCATCGGCTCAATTGGTCGGCAAACCTTTCTTCTTTTGTCCAGGGGGGATTGCTTATGGTTCTGGAGAAGACCTGCCATTCCTCATCATTT
>CAZXWQ010000047.1:0-11198 GCA_964644545.1 uncultured Dehalococcoidales bacterium
TTATATGTTCCCACGAAGTAAATGGATGCCATTTCACCACCTCCTTCCTATACCTTGACCGTTTAGAAACTCAATCTCACTGTTGCTTTCAAAGATTGCTTCGGCACCTCGTGCCTCGCAATGACAATTAAACAGCCTCATACCTCTTGCTGCTCACCGTGTCGAGTCATATCAATTCCTCTTAAGGCCGCTCCAGCAGGGTCTAAAGCACCCCTTCTCTCCTTATTCACCTGGTAGCGCCCACCGGTAAAGGAGGTGGGCTCAGGTAAGGTAGGGAACACTGGTGCGGTTGTCGGTTCGGTCAGAGAGTGCCCGAACTTGCCGCTCTGAGGATTAGCATGCCCACACCCGGGGTATACCAGCTCTTTCTGGAATGACTGCCCGCATTCCGGACAGAACTTCGCTCCCTTACGGTTCTCAGTCTGGCATTTCGGGCACTTCATGGGGGATACCTCTCCCTGTTGTAGCCCATAGTCTATGACCATTATATAGATATGTCAAGCCTTGCTGGATTGTACAATTATCCAGACTGCCCGGCCGAGGTAACACAAGCAATGACCTGTTAGCTTAATTCACAGTCAGCAATCGCGGTAAACCATTCGAACCTATGGACTTTATGGCTGTACTTCAGCGTGACCGCTAAGGGAGTGATATATTACTTGCCAAACTCTAACAAATCTCAAACCAGTATCTAACACAAAGGATATATGATGATAAACTGTCGCCCATTACCCGGTACAAATAGGGGACAGGGAAATGTTGCCGAGCGAAATTGTGGTCTTAATGGCTATGGCAGCAACAGGCGAAGCTGTCAGTGCGTTGCCTGGCTGTAGTAGGGACGAGTCCTGTGAGCGTGTTGATTACTTATACAACTCTCTGGTTCGGCGTGGTTATTTGAAGGAGGTCGAATAGGTGGTGCAGGAACAGGTTGGCATCGTCGAGCCGCCTGCAGCAGAGCAATTGGTTCGCTTTGACGGAAATCCCGTTCTTGAGTTCGTCAAGGAACATGTCTGGGAATCGAAATACGTATTTAATCCCGGCGCTATTAAGCTGAATGGCAACGTTTACCTCGTCTATCGGGCCGTAGGAGAGGATGGTGTTTCCCAGCTCGGATTAGCCGCAAGTCAAGACGGATTTGAGTTTACCGAAAGGCTGAAAGACCCCATATTCAAGCCAGAGGGAAAGAGCGAAACGAGGGGATGTGAAGACCCCCGGTTGACTTTAATTGGCGACCGCATCCACATGCTTTATACCGCCTATAATGGATTGATTGCTCAGATTGCCCTGGCCTCCATTTCTGTTGACGATTTCTTGAATTACCGCTGGGGAGCCTGGAGGCGACACGGGTTAGTTCTCCCCGGGCTTGCCAGCAAGAATGCAACGCTGTTTCCTGAGCGGTTTGACGGTAAGTTCGTAATGCTTCACAGGATTGAACCGCATATCTGGATAACCTTTTCTCCTCATTTGCGTTGTCCCTGGCCCGGGAAAGAGCACAGAATACTTGCCCCATCGGCATCTGAGACAATGTGGGATGGCAGGAAAATAGGTGCCGGCTCGCAACCGCTAAAGACGAAGTACGGTTGGTTGCTCATCACCCACGGTACTGATAATGCCGGTGTCTATCGGCTTGGAGTGATGCTGCTTAATTCGGCTGACCCGACAATCCTTCGTTACCGCTCAACGGAACCTGTCCTTGTGCCTGTAGAACCGTATGAGGTGGGGGAAATGGGCAGGTGCTGGGTGCAAAACGTGGTCTTTACATGTGGAGTTGTACCCCTCAACGGTAGCGAGGGAGTACTTGATGCTGCGGACGAAGTGTTAGTCTACTATGGTGCTGCGGACACTGCAGTCTGCGTTGCTACAGCCAGAATCGGTGACCTTATACCGCTCCAGCACAGGGGAAACTAGGTATTCGCGACCGGTGAGACTCGTCCATTTCTTCAGACAAATGCGCTACACGCGAAACCATGCAAGGGACCAAAGCGTAGTTCCCCCAGCCAAGAGATTACACCTTTTGCAGGATTGTGGTACTGTGCGTCGTTCACTACGCCCTGGCTAACTGTTCAGGAAAGCGCCTAATAATGAGCGATGGTACAGCCACATTGCACATGGGCAGGGGTCAATATCTAACTATGACCCTTTGGTCCACTAAGAGTGACCCTTTCGACCTAAAATATTGAACCCCCTATATCTTATTGAGATTCCAGCATAATGTCACAATAACCTTCAGGGTAGTTCTCTGTGCCTGGAATAGATACGATTGCAGAGGAATTGAGGCGAGGTAAAGGGGGGTGACATGTATGATAATCTGGAAGCTTAAGGGATGTCCTCGATGTTCGGGCGACCTTTTTATTTACAGAGATATGGGGGACTGGAACGAACAGTGTCTCCAATGTTGCTACTGGCGTGAATCGAAGACTCTGGCCGGATTGGAGAAGCAGCCGGTCTCGACTGGTCAACAGCGAGAAGGGACTGTCGAAGCGGCGGCTCTTCAAACAGGTTGACAGTCCGCAGTCATGTGTTGAGTGCATAAGACCGGAAGGCGAGCAGGTTGTTAATGGTCTGCTAGCCGTTGCTTTTGAGTAACTCTCAGTACCCTCGTCAACATTACCTCTCCCTCAATGGTCATGACTAGAATATTATGCCCCGCAGCTTGCTGCGGGGAGATTCATTTCGTGTAATGAGGTAACAAGAAAAGAAACTGTTACCTTGACCGGGCAGTCCGGAGAGTTGTTCGGCCCGCCACCGCTTGACATTCGTGGGTGATGCTCATAGACTATGGATTAAATAGAGGCTGTTACGAGTTACCACAAGAATCATCTTATCACCAAGAGGAAAGGTCATTTCAGAATGGGTGCAGGGTGACATTCGGGTGAGGAGCAGTCCATTCTCTATGTAGAAAAGGAGTTGAGCTAGATGTCTTCTGAAGCGGGGAGTGCCACCTTCAAAGAGCATCCCATTGAAGAATACTATGTTAAAAAGGAGCCCTTCTACCTGCCTTTGGCAGACGAGGTTCAGATATTCGAAGCTGCCTACTCTCAGAAGATGCCGGTCCTGCTAAAGGGCCCTACTGGATGTGGTAAGACCAGATTCCTGGAATACATGGCCTACAAGATGGGGCAGGCTCTTACGAAATATCGACCGTGGGCAAAGAATGTCTCCCCGGACTCGGATGTAGCCGGACTACCTTTGATAACTGTGGCCTGCCACGATGACCTCACTGCCAGTGACCTGGTGGGGAGATATCTGCTGGAAGGGGATTCTACGAAGTGGATTGACGGTCCCCTTACCCGGGCGGTAAAATCGGGCGCCATCTGCTATCTGGATGAAATCGTCGAGGCTCGCAAAGACACCACTGTTCTCATCCACCCCCTAACCGACCACCGGAGGTTCTTGCCTGTTGAGAAGAAGGGGGAGGTGGTCGAAGCCAATGAAGGCTTTATGCTGGTGATATCCTATAATCCCGGGTATCAAAGTACGCTCAAAGATTTGAAACACAGCACCCGCCAGAGGTTCGTTGCCATAGAGTTCACCTATCCACCCTGGGAACTGGAAAAAGAGATAATCCAGCACGAGGGAGATGTTTCCCCCGAGATAGCCGGGGAACTGGCCAGGCTTGGTGAGAAAACACGAAATCTGAAGGGACACGGACTGGTGGAGGGGGTGAGCACTCGCCTTTTAATCTATGCTGCCAAGCTAATTGGAGAAGGGGTTTCCCCTCGCCGTGCTTGTGAAGTGGCGGTGGCGCAGTCTGTGACCGACGATGTAGAGATTCAACAAAGCATTCAAGAGGTTGTCTCCGCCATCTTTGAATAGGCGGTCATTTTGGTTGAAAACAACAGTAACAGCATGAGACAGGACCTGGCTCCGATTGAGAAGGAGCTGAGCCAGTCATCGGAGAGACTTCTAAGCCAATTTCGCAGTGCTTATGCACGAGTAAGCCTTCTCCTGTCGCCCAAGGAATTGGCTACATGGGCAAAAGAGGGCCTTGACTTAGCCCGCTATTCTCCTCCTCTCTCACTGGAGGCAGCCGAGGGGTATTTTCGGGTCACGCCTGAGGTCCTGGATATTCTCCCATTCCCGCGATTCCTCGACTGGGTTCGCAGGGGGAAGATTCTTTGCCGCGATGGTCCCAGCCTTGCCACCGCCTACTTTCAAGCCAGCCCCAGGGTTCTGGCTATGCTTCCTCAGAGATTGGTGGAGGTCTGGTTAGAAATGGGGCCGGGTCTCTACAGGAACACTCCAGAATCAATAGATTTGGCCTGCAGTATCTTTGCCGCCACTCCTGAGCTGTTGCGAAGTATGAGCCTGGCGAAGATGGAGCGATTTGCTCTATTTCTCAACCGCCTGGCCAAGACTTCATACGACCTGGCTGCTGAATGTCTCAGCTCAGCTCACCAGGTCTTAACCGAGATAGGAGAAGAGGAGCGTGAACCTTTTCTGGCTGTGGCCTTGACCCTTGTTCGGCTGAACCCAGGAGCATCCGCTATCTATTTTAAAAGAGGTACCGAGCCCCTGGTTAATATTACCAGCCGGCAACGGAGGAAGTTCCTTTCTCTAATGGAGAAGATAGCCCGATATAGCGCAGGGCATGCCCTTTCTTTTCTTTTCGACTGTTCCCAGACCTTCAGCAGAACCGACAGCAGCCTGCACTCCCCTCTATTGAACTGGAGTCAGACCGTGCTGGCAATATCGGCTGCTGCTGGTATCGAGTTTCTCAAGAACTGCCCTGCCGTGCTGGCAAAAATAGGGATTTCCGGACTGGAACGCTGGTTTGAAGAAGGGGTCAGGCTTCTGAGGGAGGACGAAGAGGTGGGGCTTGCCTGCTTCCGCCTGGAGTTTACTGACGAAAGGGCGTTAGAGCGACTGGCGGTCAAAGTTGAGCTTGACCGGGTGAGGGAGGTACTGCTCATGTATGGCCAAGCTCTAACAGGCGCCAGGGTAGAGATTCGCTCCAGCGAGAGCCTGGCAGAGTGGAGTATGGGGGCAATAAAACCAGGCACACCAACCACGGATGGAACCACTATCTTCCTGCCGCGCTCTATAGACAGGTATGGTTCTGAAGGAGAGAACTTCGCCTGGTACAAAGTAGCCGTTACCCATCAAGCTGGCCACATCGAATTCGGCAGCTTCGATTTCTGCTTTGAAAAGGAAGCAGTCCTGTTCCCCAACCTGCGGCACCAACTGTCTTCAACAGATGGAGCTGACCTGACCGATATGGAGAGGTTCTTCAGTCTCTTCGATGATAGAAAGCTCTCTGCCGATATATTCTCCGTGGTGGAGGACATCAGGGTAGATTACCTGCTGGAGCAAGAATATGCCGGAATCAGGGCAAGCTATCACTGGTTTCAGCAAGAGTCTCTATCGCGAAGACCTCCACTCTTCTATCTTCCCCTGAGGGAAGCCTTCTTAGAGATTCTCATCGAGATGAGTCTTGGCGGTGTCCTCCCGCTAATCCCCGGCGTCCTCCGTGGTCGGCTTGAATCGGCACTGGAAATTCTGCGGCACATAAAATCGCCGCGGGCGACTGTAGAAGATTCTGCCGAGGCTGCCCTCCGGCTGTACGAAATTATCAGCGCTATTCCTAATAAGGTTCTCCCCGAATGGCAGTGGGACATCACCGATTTGGACGGGACTGAGTTTGCCACTGTCGATGCCTTAAATCGCCAACAAGAGGGAGAAGACGTTGTCCTTGAGCCGGGCACAGAGGTTCCGTACCAGGGTCCGGCGGAGGTAGAGTTCCGGGGTAACTTCCATCCTGAAAGGCTTCGCCTACTGCCAAAAATGAAGGATGGTCCTGACCATTCGGCATTGTCTCCTGTTTCCCCTTCCGCCAGGGAAATACAACTCAGCGGGATTCTGGATGGCAAGCACTCCGAATCCGGCCTGTATGTAACCGACCTCCCCACTAAAGCCCAGGCTCAAGAAGTCTCCTCTGATGGGCAGGACAAGAGCAAAGGTATGCCCGAGACTGCTCAACCGGCAGAGGCAGCCCTGGTTGATGAGGAGGAACAATCATTCCTCTACGACGAATGGGATTTCCAGGCCTGCTGCTATCTGCCAAAATGGTGCCGGGTTAGAGAGAAGCCGCTGGTTGAAGGGAATGTCGATTTCTTCGAGGAAACCCTGGCCCGCAATTCATTGCTTGCCAATCAGATCAGGAAGCAATTTGAAATGCTGGCCCCGGAGCTTCGCAAGAAGTCCAGTAAACTATATGATGGTGAAGAAATAGACCTGGATGCCGTGGTTCAAACCGTTGTGGAGAGGAAGGCAGGTCATATCTCCGATGAGAAGATATACTGGAAGAGGAGAAAAGCACAGCGGGACGTAGCAGCAATCTTGCTCCTTGACATGAGTGCCTCAACCGGCGTCATAATTAAAGACGCCGATGATGAGGAGTACCCCGATTGGTACCTCGACTTAGTAGAAAGTTCGCCCCGACTGGCAACACGGGGTAGTGAAGGACTGATTGGAAGTCCTCGCCGCGTAATAGATGTGGCGAAGGAAAGCATTGTGCTGATGATAAACGCTTTCGAAGTTATCGGCGACCGCTACGGAGTCTATGGCTTTTCTGGTCGCGGTCGGGAGAATGTGGAGCTACTGGTTATCAAGGGGATAGATGAGGAGTTCTCCGGCAATGTGAAGATGAGGGTAGGCAGTATCTCGCCGCTCCACGGTACCAGGATGGGGCCGGCCATCAGGCACGCCATCTCAAAACTGGAGGCCCGTAATACAAAGACCAAGATTCTCTTTTTGGTCAGCGATGGCTATCCCCAGGACGAGGATTATGGACGAGATAACGGAGATGAGGGGTATGCCCTTCAGGACACCAGGATGGCCTTCATTGAAGCCAAGCGAAAGAATATCATACCCTTCTGCCTTACCGTTGACATAGCCGGGTACGATTACCTGAAGAGGATGTGCCAAGACATAGACTACGAAGTGGTTAATGACATCGAGGTTCTTCCCCGGCGCCTCCCCATTCTCTACAAGAGGTTGACCTCCTGACCACCGGCTAGTAATAGCGGCTGGTAGAAGCTCGCCCCTGGCTTCCCTGATTAACCTTATCTGGCCAGACTTTACTGAGAACGATTTGCATTCTATCAACTCTTTTTCATAATAAAGAACACCGACCAACGGCACTCTCAAGGGGGGATAGCATACCCCTGGTTTTCTTTCTCTTCACCGTATCCTGAATCCTGGTGTAAAGGAGTATACAAGCAAACCTTGAAGGTGTCCGATGAAGAGTATGAGGAACTGGAGAAAGAGGGTCATATTGGCATGGACTACGTGCCCGAGGTACGGTAGGGAAGAAGACCGGTGGTTAATTCTTCTGTAATCAGGCCGCCGATACTCTGTTACTACAGGTTGCGGAGCGCTGATGAGTAGCTTTCAAGAGTGGCGGAATCAAAGAGCACAAAAACTACTTCCCTGATTGAGGTGCTCTGTTCTCTAAGAAATGAAGCCACAGTCTCTATTGCCACCTTTGCCGCCTCAGCTACCGGATAGCCATAAGCGCCGGTACTTACTGATGGAAAAGAAACGCTGCTCAGATTGTTCTCTACGGCTACTTTAAGGCTCTCCCGATAAGCACTGGCCAGTAGCTCAGGCTCTCCGCTATTACCCCCGCGCCACACCGGTCCAACGGTATGAATGACAAACCTTGCTTTAAGGTTCCCGCCGGTGGTAATCACTGCCTGTCCGGTGGGTAGCCGCCCCTGCCGGGATACGATTTTCTTGCATTCCTCGAGAATAGCGGGGCCTCCGGCACGGTGGATGGCACCATCCACACCGCCACCGCCCATAAGCCCCGGATTAGCGGCATTAACTATGGCGTCCGTGGCCTGTCTGGTAATGTCTCCCTGCACTATGGACAGCTTGCTCTGGTTAATGGTAAATTCCGTGGCTGGCTTCTCCATAGCTTCACCCTCCTCTCTGGCTATTCCTGGCTAAATCCGGGGTTTCCGGGTTTATTTTCTGAGCTTTTTTACTTCCTCGACTATTCTCGGTAGAATTTCACCGGTTTTCCCCGCGACTATGTAATTGGAAATCATTTCGTGGGTTAGGGGTGTTGGCTCGGCATTCACCTCAATAATTGTTACTACCGGGGTTTTTTCCACTGCATATACACCGGTTTCAGTTTTTCTTTCTACTTCCCTTGTCCTCTGCCTGGCTACCCTGGGCAGGTTGGCAAAGGGATAAACCACCGCTGATGTCCCACAAATCAGCATCACGTCACATCTCCAGGCTTCCTCCAGGCTCTGGTGAGCAACATCACTGGGAATTGGTTCTCCAAAGCCAACAGTGTCGCCTTTTACTATGCCCTGACATACCGGGCAATGGGGAGGTAGCTGGTCTTCCTCTATTAATCTTTCCAAATCAAATTCGTCTCGCCTGAACCTTGAGTTACAGGAAATGCACCTTAGCTTGCTAAAACTTCCGTGATATTCGTACAGATTCCGAATACCGGCCTTTTCGTGAAGGCCATCAACATTCTGGGTAATTACGCACTTGAGAACACCCAGCTTCTCAAGCTCGACCAGGGCATAATGACCGGGATTCGGCATTGCCTGTCCCAGGTCTCCCAATGCACTCCTGCTAGCCAGCCTTTCTTCCCACCATCCCTTCGGGTCTTCCAGAAACTGCTGGTAGCCCCGGTAGGCTCTTCTTTCGGCCTCAGGATTTTTCGTCCAGACACCATGAGGTCCCCGGAAATCAGGTATCCCTGACTCGGTTGAAATCCCGGCTCCGGTTAAAGCAACGGCATATTCTGAATCAACCAGGTCCCTGGCGGCTCTCTCAATTAGTTGTTCCATGGTTTCCGTCCTCCCTCGCCTTTTTTCATTGATATGCTCTGACAAACTCCTCAATTGTGTCGAAATACAGGCTTTGATTCACTACCATTATATCGTTATGGCCAGCTCCAGGTATAATCAGGATTCTTTTATCCCTGGCTCCCGAATTCTGGTAAAGCTCCTCTCCTTCTGTAACAGATATAATCTGGTCATATTCACCGTGCATGATGAGGGTTGGCTTGAGAACCTGCCTGACCTTTACCTTGTTGAGGAACACGTTTGCTTCGCTCAAACCGGCTTCAGTTCCAGTAATACCCGGATGGCTCCACAGGCGACGGAAATTGTTGGCGGCACCACTCTCAATTATCAAGCCACGAATCTCATCCTGGTAATTATGTGCAAGCTCGATGGCAGGCACACTACCCAGGGAACGACCCATCACAAAAAGGCTGCCGTTAAAGCCCTCCCTTTCGATTATCCCCTTGAAGCTCTCAAAGATAATGTGAGCGTCACCAATCATATTAGAGATGGTGGGCTTGCCGTCACTGGTGCCATACCCCCGGTAGTCAGCGACAAAAAGGTTCATTCCTCTCTGGTTATAGAGAGGGGCTATCCATTCATGGGTACCGACCGTCTCGCCGTTTCCGTGAAAATAGAGAATAGAAGGGTTATCTTTACTGCTTGCCCAAAATCCGCAGACAATACTGATACCCTCTTCCACTTCAATAGAATAGGTGGGTACACCCGATGGGGATATGCGGAGGTAATCGGGTAAATAGAGAGGAGCGTAAACAAGCGGAAAGATTACCTCTAAAATCTCTGACCGGTCAAGGAAAGATAAGTCCATCGGGTAAAATGTTTCTCCTCTATATTATATAAATAGGAAGATTAGCAGGAATAAACATGCTGATGACATTTTACTACCACCGGGTAAATCATAGCCCAGATGCTTTAATTTCTCAAATTGTCAGGGGCTTTTTAGGTAGGGTGTGTGCGTATATGTCTCGGCAGTAACCATATACCAGATTATGGACGTGATAAATCGGCTGAAGACTGGTAGGAGTGAAGAAGTATGAGACCGGGAGCTACCACAGCTACTCGGCGGCAATGGGAAAGAAGAGAGAGCCATTGACAGGGTAAATAAGCTCCAGGAAAACAACCGCATCATCATCAGCAGGGTTGCGGAAGGTCATGGTATAGGTTGTTCCCTGCTCCTGAATAGCAACAAAGGCAAAACGGTCGGAAGTTAATTTAGCCGGGACTTGCGTACCCGGAGCCTGTGCCTCATACATCAGCGAATTCCCCGCTATCTGAAAAGCTATATCTTCGCCCTTCTCAAGATAGAAATAGCCTTCCACCTTGTCCCCGTAGGCTAACTTTAGCAGTACCAGGGATTCATCGCCGGCACCTACATGAACCCTGGTCTGGTCCATCTGCCACTTTTCGGCAAGCTCTGCTCTCCTGACTATGTCCGGTCCTTGTTGAGACGAGGATTTTGTCAGGCCAGATATTTCAGAGCATCCAAGAACAGACACCAGAGATAATACTATGGCTACAGCAAGAACGCTCTTGACCACCTTAAATTCCTCCACTGATGTAGTTTATTGTAGAAATGGCTAAAATGCAAGTAGCAACCTGACCCTTTCAATTATCTGTTAATTCTTCAGAGACTCAGGCGTCTCACCTTCCCTGGCGGCTTGAATTTCTTCATGTACCTCCGGTGGAATTTCAAGACCCATCTCCTTGAACCTTTTCTCTGTCCAGCGGCCTATGTTGCGGGGGTCCTCATAATAGTCGGGACTGGAGAACATCTGTGGCTCGCCAGCTTCCTCGTGGATGGTCTTTATGGATTTATGGTAGCTGAAGCTGGAGATAAGACGTACTAATTCATTGTTACCACAGTTGGGGCACTGAGCAACAGTAGACTCAGCAGGGTTTCTTACCAGGATATTGAACTTTACTTCGCACTTCTGGCAAAGGAATTCATATACCGGCATACAATACCCCCTATTTACACCAGCAATCAATTTTAACATAGCCGGGCCTCTAAAAACAGCGGGTGTTAAGCGCAAGTGTAACGCCTGCCCAGCTATTGGTTGGGGATAATCCCTGGCATTGCATGGTTTAAGAGGGCTTGACTGCTACTGAGTAGAGGTCTTAACATATCCACATCAGCTCCTCCGGAGGAAAACCAGACTTCAATGTACGGAGTATTGGTTTTGACGTAAACTAAGAGAGGAGCAATATGCACTGAAAGGAGAAGTACTGTGGAGCGTTTCATAGACAGGGTTGTTATAGTAACCGGCGGGGCGCAGGGCATAGGGGTGGCAATAGCCAGGAAGTTTGCTGGTGAGGGCGCAACGGTTGCCATCCTTGATATTCAGCATGAGAAAGCACAACAGG
>CAZXWQ010000048.1:0-10563 GCA_964644545.1 uncultured Dehalococcoidales bacterium
AACTTTACTGCCTGCTTCGACCTTAATAAGACCGGAGATAAGGTATCAGTGCGGTGCCGCCAGCCCGGTGACAGGTTCCAGCCGCTGGGTATGAGTGAAGCTAAGAAGGTGGGGGAGTTTATGATTGATGCCAAAATCCCCCGTGCCTGGCGCCAGCGAATTCCTATTGTCTGTTCACCTTATCATGTCCTGTGGGTTGTGGGCTGGCGCATAGATAACAGGGTGAGGGTTACTGAAGAGACCAAGCAGGTGCTGTATTTGAAGTTCGAGCGTGTCCCCAGCAATGATAGCGGGAGTGGGACTGAGTTATAAAAAAATTTTAACGAGTCGAATTGATGTTATTTGGCAAAGAGTGGTAAAATCTGCTAGACTGAAATAGTTAAATTCTAGTTGGAGGGTAGCTTGAATGATTGGGCAAGAGATAATGGAAAGGGCGAAGAAGGAGAAGAGGAGCATGCTAACCGAGGTAGAGGCTAAAGAGCTCCTTAGGGATGCGGGAATAAGCGCTGTCGATACCAGACTAGCAACATCCAAGGAGGAGGCAGTCTCCACAAGCAAGGAGCTGGGCTTTCCCGTGGTATTAAAGATAGCGTCAGCCGATGTCGTGCACAAGAGCGATGCTGGTGGGGTTAAACTGGACCTGGAGACGCCGGAGCAGGTGGGCAATGCCTATGATGATATCTTAGGAGCTATCAAGAAGGAGTATCCTCAGGCAAAGATTCAGGGGGTATCGGTGCAAAAAATGGCTCGTCCTGGCGTAGAGGTGATTATGGGCATGTCCAAGGATGCTCAGTTTGGCCCGGTACTTATGTTTGGTCTTGGAGGCATTTTGGTGGAAATTCTTAAGGATGTTTCCTTCAGGATTGTTCCGTTGGTCAAAAGGGATGCTGCAGAGATGATAAGGGAGATTAAAGGCTATCCTTTATTGGAAGGTTATCGAGGTCAGGAACCGGTGGATGTATCCAATCTTGAGGAGCTGCTGCTCAAGGTTTCTGATTTTGTGGAGAAGAACCCCGATATAAAGGAACTTGACCTTAATCCTATTTTCGCGTACAAAGATGGGGCTGTGGCTGTGGATGCCAGGGTGGTACTGGAGGAGGCGTCTTAGTTTTTTAGTTTTTGGTTCAGGGCTATGTAGCTCTACTATATTCTCGTCACAAGAACTGGCAGGCAGGGCATTAAAGGGGGATTCAGGGAAGCTGAGTACCCCTTTATTCTTTCCTTAGCAACCGTAATACCTGTATTCAGACCCTATTGACAAGCCAGCAGGCTTGTGCTATTTTAATACCTAGTTTATCTAGGTATTAAATTAAATGAGGTGACTCGATAGTGCGCAGGCGTGACTTAATTAAGGGTGGCATTGATTCTCTGCTGCTTAGCCTGATAGGTCAGCAACCGATGTATGGTTACCAGGTTATTAAGGAGCTCGAGGGAAGGAGCCAGGGCTACTTTAAGTTCAAGGAAGGCACCCTTTACCCGGCTTTGCATCGGTTGGAGAGAGCGGGTTTGCTTGTCGGAAGGTGGCAGATGTTGCCCAGTGGTCGGCAGAGGAGGTATTACTATATCACGGAAAAGGGTCTCTCTATACTCGTAGAGAAAACAGCCCAGTGGCAGGACTTCTTCGCCGCTATGAATCTGATTATTCGACCGGCAAATGCTTAGTCTGAGGTAGTGGATTGATAACCGAACTGAATCATTACCTGGGTAGCATCAGGGATAATATGAGACTTGACCCCTCATCTGAGAAGGAGATTATCGATGAGCTGGAGGCGCATGTTGAGGATAGATTCCAGGAGATGAGAGAGGCTGGACTCTCTGATGAGGAAGCGGCCGAGGAGTGCATCGGGCTGCTGGGTTCAGCGAGGCTGGTGGCACGCCAGGTATATGAAGCTCACAGTCAGGGGACGTGGCGGCAGGCACTCCTGGCTTCAATGCCCCACCTGTTTTTTGCCTTACTATTTGCTCTCAAGTGGTGGTGGGGTATTAGCTGGCTACCGGTCATGCTCAGTTTTATCTTTGGTATCGTTATCTACGGGTGGTGTCGTGGCAAACCGGCCTGGCTTTTCCCCTGGCTGGGTTATTCTCTGTTACCGGTGGTAGTAGCCGGACTATTCTTGCTTTATCTACCGAAAGGGTGGGCCTGGATGACAATCCTTCTCTATATCCCGCTGGTTTTGTGGTTGTTATGCTATATCACTATTAAGGGCATAAAGAAAGACTGGCTATACAGTGCTCTGATGCTCCTGCCGGTGCCGAGTATCGTTGGGTGGTTCCTGGCTGTGGAGCAAGGCGGTGGATTCTCCGGTTTGAGTCTTGAGCGCCTCTACGATTTTGCCCCCTGGACTGAACTGAGCTTCCTGGTATTGGCGGTGGCGGTAGCAACCTTTATTCGCCTGAGACAGCGCTGGTTAAAGGTCGTGGTTCTGGGATTGTCGGGGCTTATAACTCTGACGATGGTCATTTTTGCCAGTAACCGGCTCAGCCTGGTTGCTTTTATTGGCCTGGTACTGTTAATGGTGAGTTTCCTGTTAGTTCCCGCCCTGCTGGAGCGTAGATTAAAACATGGTGGTCAACGAGTGGCAGCCTAGGGTATTGACAGGTTAGGGAGGTTCGCTCTGCAAAAGGTAGCCATTGTTACTGATAGCATAGCTTGTCTCACCAGGGAACTGGTTGAGCGGTACAGGATTGGAATTGTGCCCCTCAACATTCATTTTGAGGGTAGGATTTATAAAGATTGGGTGGACATAACCCCGTCCGAAGCGTATAAGCTCTTTCTAAAGAATCCTGATGCTTTTGGTACTTCGGCACCTTCGCCTGTAGATTGCCTTAACGTCTTCCGTGAGGCAAGTAGGTGGGCTGAGAGTATCTTGTGTATAAATGTCTCCTCCAAATTGAGCATGACCTGCAATTCAGCGCAGCTAGCAACAGAGTATGCTGAGGCAGAGCTCCCGGGCACAAATATTGAGGTGCTGGACTCCGGCACAGCCACTGCTGCCGAAGGGTTTATTGCCCTGGCGGCGGCTCGGACGGCAGAGGAAGGGAAGGGCATGGCCGAGGTAACTAAAGTAGCCGAGGAAATGAAAGAAAAGGTCGGTCTCTTTGTTGTCCTGGATACCATGCGCCATGTTTACCGCTCGGGGCGAATACCCAGGGTGGCAGCCCAGGCTGGCACCATACTTAATATCAGGCCGATATTCACAGTCGACGGTGAGGTGCATTTTATAGGCGTAGTAAGAACCCGGGAGCGTGGTATCGAGCGGATATTAAAAGCTGTGAGGAAGAGAGTCAAGTCGAATCCGGTGCATGTTGCTGTGATGCATGCTTATGCTCCGGAGGAGGCTGAGAAGCTGAGGGAGAGGGTATCATCCGAATTTAACTGTGTAGAGCTGTGGGTTACTGAGTTCAGCCCGCTAATGGGCTATGCCTGCGGTACTGGAACAGTAGGTCTTGCTTTTTACCCGGAAGGCTGAGCGGATTAGTTGTTGGTACTTGTAAAACTAAAAGACTGAAGAGAAAGTAGATTTGTATGGGAAAGGACAAAGTAGTCATTATTACTGATAGTATAGCTTGCCTCACCACGGAATTGATTGAGCAGTACGGGATTGAGATTATCCCGCTAAATTTTTACGTTAACGGTAAGGTCTATAGAGACTGGATAGATGTGAGCCCATCCGAGGCTTATGAACTATTCTTGAGAGACCCGGAGTCTTTCAAAACATCTGCCGTCTCACCCGGGGATTGTCTTAGAGTCTACCGGGAAATCAGCAAGCAAACCAATGAAATCCTTTGCATTACCCTGTCTTCCAAACTTAGTGCAGTGTACGATATAGTCCGAGCGGCTGCGGAGCAGTTTAAGGAAGAGCTTGCGCAGATTTCAATAAGGGTAATAGATTCCCGAACGGCTGCTGCTGGCCAGGGTCTTGTCGCTCTGGCAGCAGCTAAGGTAGCGGATGAAGGAAAGAGCTTATCTGAAGTTGTCAAGGCCGCTGAAGAGGTGAGAGATAAAGTTACCGTCATAGCCCATATGGACACGGTTCGTTACATTTATCGCTCCGGGCGCATACCAAAAGTTGCAGCCATGGCAGGCTCTATGCTTAATATCAAGCCAATATTTACTTTTTCTTCCGGGGTACCCCGTTTTATAGGTTCAGTGAGGAGTAAAGAGCGTGGGCTGGAGCGTTTGCTCAAGTTAATGGTGAGAAAAGTAGGGCAGAGGCTAATACATGTTGCTGTAATGCACGTCTATGACCAGGATGAAGCCGAGAGGTTAAAAGAGCGGGTATCATCCGAATTCAATTGTGCCGAGTTGTGGGTTACCGAGTTCAGCCCGCTGATGGGGTATGCCTGCGGTACGGGTACACTGGGACTTGCGTTCTATCCTGAAGACTAGTGCTTAGTTAGATAATTGCCTGCTCAATTTTACAAAGCTAAGTGAAGCTAAATACTTGTATAGAGATTTCTGCAACTAAGTACTGGTTGACTATTTCTCCAGAACATCTAGTAAAATTGGACAAATAATTGTATAATTAATGGTGTGGAAAGTGCCCAGCTTGTTTCCGACGTGGAGCGGCT
The DNA here is from genome assembly GCA_964644545.1 of uncultured Dehalococcoidales bacterium. GTDB lineage: Bacteria > Chloroflexota > Dehalococcoidia > Dehalococcoidales > Fen-1064 > CAZEBT01. The sequence goes on from CAZXWQ010000048.1 coordinate 4,573, forward strand.
GAGTGTGGCTTTGGGGCAGCTTCCGGAACCGGCAGCAGAACCTGCCTTTATTGTTGTCAGCGGCTTGCCTGGTACCGGGAAGACCTATTTCTGTGGTAAGTTAGCCGAGAGATTGTCATTTGTTATTTTGGAAAGCGACACCTTACGTAAGACCCTTTTCCAGTCACCAGGTTATAGCGCCGGGGAAAGTTTGCGACTTTTCAGGGCTATTCATATACTTATTGAAAGGTTACTGAAAAAGGGGATTTCGATTATCTTGGATGCGACCAATCTCTCAGAGCGGAATCGTGAGTATCTTTATAGTATTGCCGACCGCCTGGATGTTAAGCTGGTATTGATACGTGTGGAAGCACCACCTGAAGTGGTACGTGAACGGCTGATGACCCGACAACAGGATTCGGATAGCAAATCAGATGCGGGTTGGGCAATCTACAGGAAAATGAAAGCGTCGGTCCAGAGAATCGGCCGTAATCACTATGCAGTGGACACCTCCCGGGACATTAACCCGGTTCTGGATAAGATAGTGAAGGACGTAATGCGCTAGAGGGTATAGGCTTGAATTTACTTTACACGAAATTGGAGTGTGCAGGAGGTTAATACAATGGTTTCGGGTTACAATGGGAAGATATTGCGGGTTGATTTATCTCGCGGTACCACATCAGTAGAGGAACCTGAAGAAGTATTTTACCGGCGCTACATGGGGGGCAGGGGGTTCGTCAGTTACTTTCTACTTAAAGAGTTGAGTAGCGGTGTGGAACCACTTAGTCCGGAGAATAAGCTAATTTTCGCTACCGGGGCATTGACCGGAGTGCCAATAGCAGGTAGTGGCAGGAATAGTGTGGGTGCCAAATCACCGCTGACCAATGGCTATGGCGATGGTGAAGTTGGGGGGTACTGGGGAGCAGAACTCAAGCACGCGGGATACGATGCGATAATTATCGAAGGCAGAGCAGAGAGTCCGGTATATCTCTGGATTGAGGATGGTAGGGTGGAAATCAAGGATGCCAGGCATCTCTGGGGTAAGAAGACCGGTGAGTGCCAGAAAATTATCCAGGAGGAGTTAGGCGTCAGCGGCGTGCGTGTCTGCCAGATTGGAGTAGCCGGGGAGAACCAGGTACGGTATGCCTGTGTGCTGAACGACCTGAATCATGCCGCCGGTCGAGCGGGTATGGGAGCGGTGATGGGTTCCAAGAACCTGAGGGCGATTGCTATCCGGGGGCGCCAGAAGGTGGAGTTAGCGGATGCCAGGGCGGTTAACTCACTGGCCAGGTGGCTCAGGGATGACCTTAAAACCAACCGCGGCGCGGTTGCTATGAGCCAGTACGGTACTGCTGGAGGGGTTATGGCTTTGAATGGGGCTGGTGGTCTGCCCACGCGGAACTTCCAGCAGGGCGAATTTGAGGGAGCCGAGAAAATCTCCGGCCAGGTGATGAATGAGAGCATCCTGGTGGGCAGGGGAGGCTGTTTTTCCTGTCCCATTCGCTGCAAGCCGGAGGTATCGGTCGGCGAGCCATATAATGTCGACCCTCTCTATGGTGGTCCTGAGTACGAGACCATAGCCTCACTAGGCTCTGATTGCGGTATTGATAATCTGGAAGCAATTGCCAAGGGCAATGAATTATGTGCTGCTTACGGGCTGGATACCATATCTACTGGAGCTAACATAGCTTTTGCTATGGAGTGTTTTGGGCAGGGTATCATTACTGAAAAAGATACCGGGGGGTTAAAGCTTAACTTCGGTAACACCGAAGCGATGTTGCAACTGGTCGAGATGATTGCCAGGAAGGAGGGCCTGGGCAAGGTACTGGCTGAGGGTACAGCCCGGGCCGCCTCGGAATTTGGTAAGGGAGCAGAAGAGTTTGCCATGCATGTGAAGGGACAGGAGATACCAATGCACGAGCCTCGCTTCAAACCTGGTCTGGGGGTAGGCTATACTATCTCGCCTACGGGTGCTGACCATTGCCATAATATTCATGATAGTATGTACGCCTTTCGCGTTGGCGGCGGACTGAGGACACTGGGTATATTTGAGCCATTACCCACTCAGGAGTTGAGTGCCGCCAAGGTCAGGATGCTCGTTTACGGCAGTCTCTGGCAGCACACGCTTAATTGCCTGGTATTTTGCAACTTTATTCCTTTAGCCTCTGGTAAAATGGTTAACCTGTTAAATGGTATTACCGGCTGGGATACCAGTGTCTTTGAGTTAATGAAGGTTGGGGAGCGGTGTATTGCCATGGAGCGTGTCTTTAATATTCGGGAAGGTAAGGGAAAAGCCGACGATTATTTGCCCAGCCGGTTCTTTACCCCGTTTGACTCTGGCCCCTTAAAGGGGGTTGGTATCAATGAGACAGAGCTGGCTCAGGCGATAGAGACATACTATGCGATGGTTGGCTGGGATAGTGACGGGAAACCCACTATGGCAAAGCTGCAGGAGCTGGGTATCGAGTGGGTAGCCAAAGTATAGTCGTTCAGGTATAGTTGAAAGGAGGGCTATGGTGGAGATTGAGGTCAAAGCTGGTGATATCACCAAGATTGAAGCTGGTGCTATCCTGGTAAACTTCTTCGAGGGCATGGAACAACCGGACGGCACTACGGCGGGAGTAGATAGGGCTCTGGATGGAACTATCTCTCAGCTTGTCAGCCAGGGCGAGATAAAGGGCAAACTTAATGAAATTACCGTAATTCATAGCCTTGGCAAGCTTCCGGCGGTCAGGATGGTAGTTGTTGGCCTGGGCAAGCAGGAGGAGTTATCTCTGGATAAGGTCCGGGGTGCAATAGGGGAGACCTGCCGGCTCTTGGGGAAGAAGGGAGTGGATAGTGTGGCCAGCGTTGCGCACGGGGCAGGAACCGGTGATATAAGTCCGGGGGGTTCTGCTCAGGCAATTGTTGAAGGTACCTTGCTTGGTCTCTACTCGTTTCGCAGGCACATAACGAAGGAGGCTGAGCAGAGTGAGATTAAACAGCTTATTATAGTTGATGATGAGGCGAATCTGCCGGCTCTGGAGCAGGGCTGCCAGAGAGGAAAGATTCTGGCTGAGGCAGCTAATCTGGCACGTGATATGGTCAATGAGCCAGCTAACTATATGACGCCAACTCATATGGCGGAGGAGGCGGCCAGGTTGGCTGAGACCTACGGTCTTAAGCTGGAAGTTATTGAGCGGGAGCAGATGCAGGAATTGGGGATGGGGGCGTTGCTGGGTGTAGCCCAGGGGAGTCAACAGCCGCCCAAGTTCATTGTGTTCAGTTATAAAGGGGCTGACTCTAATGAGCCTGATATAGCACTGGTTGGTAAAGGGATAACCTTTGATTCGGGGGGAATCTCGATAAAACCGTCCGCGGGAATGGGCGATATGAAGGGTGATATGGCTGGTGGTGCTGCGGTTATGGCAGCGATGGGGGCTATTGCTCAGTTGAAACCCAGGATTAATGCTATGGCGATTGTTGCTGCCACTGAGAACCTGCCCGGTGGTAGCGCCCTTAAACCGGGCGATGTACTGAAGGCGATGGACGGTAAGACCATTGAGATTATCTCCACGGATGCCGAGGGGCGGCTTACCCTGGCTGATGCCCTGGGATATGCCAGGAAGCAGGGTGCCAGGCATATAATAGATGTGGCTACTCTAACCGGGGCCATGAGTGTGGCGCTGGGCAATGTATGTAGCGGTGCTTTTACCAATAACCAGGAGCTGGTAGACAGGGTAATTGCGGCTGGTGCCGAAGCCGGGGAGAAAATCTGGCAGATGCCCATGTATGAGGAATATAAGGAGCAGAACAAGAGCGAGGTGGCTGATATCAAGAATACTGGCGGCAGGCCGGCAGGTGCTATCACTGCCGCTCAGTTCGTCGGTGAATTTGCCGGTGATACACCCTGGGTGCATCTGGATATTGCCGGCACCAGTATGAGCGATAAGGTACGGAACTATGTGGTGAAAGGGGCTACCGGAGTGCCGGTGCGCACCCTGGTAAACCTTGTTCTTTCTCTTGTCAATAAATAATAAAGGGAGGTTTTTAAATTATGAAGGTCAAATGGTTGGGACATGCATCTTTTCTGATAACCTCAGATAGCGGAACGAAGATAATTACTGACCCATACATAACGGGAGGTGGCATAAAGTACGGTGAAATCAAGGAATCGGCTGATATCGTTACTGTAAGTCACGAGCATTTTGACCATAACAATGTGGCGTCGGTTAGCGGTAATCCATCGGTAGTTAAAGGTGACGCTGAAGCTAAGGGGATAAAGTTCGAGGGTATTGCTACCTACCATGATACCAGTGAGGGGAAAGAGAGAGGGAGTAATACCATAATCTGCTTTGAGGTTGATGGGATAAGGGTCTGTCATCTGGGCGACCTGGGTCACCCGCTGAGTGATAAGCAGGTTGCTGAAGCAGGTAAGGTAGACATAGTGCTTGCTCCAGTAGGGGGATTCTTTACTATGGATGCCGAAGTTGCCAGTGAGGTCTGTAGCAAGCTGAATCCGAGAGTCGTTATACCTATGCACTTTAAAAATGATAAGCTGGACTTCCCGGTATCTGGTGTCGATGATTTCCTTCAAGGGAAAGAGGAAGTAAGCAAACTGGAGTCCAGCGAAGCCGAATTCAAAGCAGGGCAACTTCCAGCCGCGACTCAAATTGTAGTTCTCGAACCGGCACTATAGGGAGTGATTTTGGACTTCAGGGGGAGGTCGAGGTTTGATATTTGAAGCTTCGGAGTTTGTCTTCAATGCACCAGCAGTAGTGTCCAGGGCGCGGCGTGTTCTAATTAAGCCCGGCGCCTACTACTCGATAGCGTATCCCGTAACTACCAGTCGAGATATCCTGTCGGCGATAATAGATGGTATCCGACGGGTTAGTGATGCCGATGTTCTTATACTCGAGGGTATCCCCGGGGGAGAACCGGTCTACCCGATATATCAGGCTCTGGGTTATAATTTTCCACGAGTGTTGATGCTGGATGTCAAGGACTGTATATGGGTAGAGGTAGACAATCCTCTGCCCAAGCCACTGGCTGTGCCCACCTTCTGGGTACCTAATGTTATCCTGTCCAGTGATTACCTGATATCTGTAGCCCCTTTAAGGATTCTCAAGGGAAAGGCTAATCTTAGTATTATGAACCTGCTTACACTACTGCCAGGCAGCAAGCATGGTGGTGGGGCACCGGGGGGTTGGGAGGCTTTATATGGCCTGGGGATTGATAGGGTAATCACTGACCTCTATTTCACCTTACCCTTTGACCTGGGGATTATAGAAGCGCGCCAGAAATTCTCCAGCTGGGATGACCCTGTTCATGGTGAGGTGGAGGAGTGTGGCAAGGTGTTTATGGGTGACCCTTACCAGGTAGACCGTGAAGCTACGGAGGCGCTGGGGCTCAGAACGGACTATCTTGACCTGATAAAGGTTGCTGAACTGGGATTTGACATCTAAAAATCTTGAAAGTGTGTAGGTTTTGGTTATAGAAGATAATGGAGAAAACATAAGCGCTGACCAGGCTGAACCACAATGGTTTATTGACCTGGATTGGTATCAGCAGAATAATCGCTCTTTTATTGCTTTAGCAGAGGGCTGCTTGTGTGCGGACTGCCGGAAGCGGTTGAGGGTAGAAGGAGGCGAGGTTTCGGCGAACAGCCTTCTTAATAATATTAAAGATTGTTGCTCCAGGGACTCAGGGTTTATTACCGGTGAATTGCCTATTATGGAGAGCGTATTTCGTCTTTTCCTGGCCAATGGCAATCAACCGCTTGGTCTGGAAGAACTGAGGGAACAACTGAGTGAGTGGCGTGGAGGAGACGCCTATCGTACCTCTGCCGAGATTCTGCCTCGTCTTCTCAGGAGTGACAGGTACTACGGGATAAGACAGGTTAGGGAGTAAGGCTAGCTAATAACTGATGTTAAACCCCGGGTAATTTCCCGCATATTCTGACCAGTCAACTACTACCTTGTCCACTCTTGCAGATGATGGCCCGACCTTGAGGTGGTCAATCAGCTTTTCGAT
>CAZXWQ010000049.1:0-5597 GCA_964644545.1 uncultured Dehalococcoidales bacterium
CGGTGAAGGTAAAAGAGCTTAGTGTAGAACAGCTAATAGCCTTGATTCAAGAGGCAGTGGAGGAAAAGCTCCAGGAGATACTTGGCGACCCTGACCAGGGACTGGAATTGAAAGAAGACATCAAAGAGAGGCTCAAGCAGTCTCTATCTGCCGTGGAGCGTGGTGAGAGGGGCATACCTATCAGTCAAGTGGTCAAAGAAACCGGGCTAAAATGGGAATGACCTACCAAGTAGATTTTATGCCCAAGGCGGTTGAGGATATTAACCGTCTAGATAAAGCAATCGCCCAGCGTACTCTGACAAGAATCAGATGGCTGTCTGAGAATTTCGACAACAGAACTCCACCATACACTTCATTGGTCATCGCAAAGACATTTACAGGACTACTTGACGCGGGGTTTATCAAGCAAGTAATGACATGAACAAGGAGGCCCACCTTAATGCCACAAGCTAAAATAGGGGTTATTGGGGGGAGCGGGCTGTATGATATCGAGGGGATGATTGATATTGAAGAGGTCAATATAGATACCCCCTTCGGCAAACCCAGCGATGCTATCACCATCGGCAGCCTGGAAGGAGTGGGGGTTGCCTTTTTGCCCCGGCACGGTAAGGGGCACCGTATATCCCCCACCGAGCTACCCGCCCGCGCCAATATCTATGCCATGAAGTCGCTGGGAGTGGAGCAAATCATCGCCGTCTGCTCGGCGGGCAGCTTCAAGAAAGAGATAGAGCCCGGTCACCTGCTTATCCCCGACCAGCTTATTGACCGTACCCGTAACCGGGTAAACACCTTCTTCAGCGAGGGCATCGTCGTTCATATTGCATTTGCAGACCCCTTCTGCCCGGTGCTGAGCCAGGTCCTGTTTGAAGCCGCAAAAGAAGTGGGGGCTAATGTACATCCCAATGGAACGCTTGTGGTAATGGAGGGTTCTGCTTTCTCTACCAGGGCGGAATCGAGGCTCTACCGCTCCTGGGGGGCTGATATTATTGGCATGACCGCCCTGCCTGAAGCCAAACTGGCACGGGAGGCTGAAATATGCTACGCTATAATCGGCTGTGTCTCCGATTACGATAGCTGGTGGCACAGCGCCGAGCCGATTACCATAGATGTTATCCTCAACACCATGCGCCATAACGTTGATACTGCCAAGAGGATTATTAAACTGGCGGTCAGCCGGATACCCGAAAAGCGCGATTGTCCTTGCGCTAACGCCCTGGAGATAGCTATCGTTACTGACCCCGGAGCGATACCGGCTGAGCAGAAGAAGAAACTGGAACTGCTCATCGGCAAGTACATAAAGTAAGGAGAGAGCCAAGCATTAAATGCCTTACGTAGAATTTGGTTGTTTGCCAACCGCCATCGGTAGTATGCCCCAGACCGACCCGCAGGCGGCATGCTCACAGGTTTTCCACTACCTGAAGGATATCCCTGCCTGGCCCCAGCTACCCAGGCGTTCCTTCCTGGAGAACATGTATGTCCAGTACAGCGAGGGCTTTCCCGGAGTGGTGCTCAAGGAGAACCGCATCTATATTGACCACTCTCAGGCACAGGAGCAGCTAGAGCAGTTCTATACCGCCTATCTGGAGAACGATATTTACAAATTTTCCGTTGGTGCCGAATATGCCTCTGGACTCCACACTTTTCTGTCTATGGGGGGTCTATCACCTTTTGCTGTTAAGGGGCAGGTAACGGGACCGGTCACCTGGGGGCTGACGGTTACCGATGAAGACCGTAAAGCGATAATCTACGACGACGTTCTGAGCGATGCCGTACCCAAGTTGCTCCGCCTTAAAGCAAGCTGGCAGGAAAAAGCCCTGAGCCAAATCTCCAGGAACACCATCATCTTTATTGACGAGCCGTATATGGCTGCTTTTGGCTCAGTTGGCGTCATGCTGTCCAGAGAAAAGATTGTCAGCCTGCTCGACGAGGTCTTTGGTGGCATCAGTGGCATAAAAGGGGTTCACTGCTGCGGTAATACCGACTGGTCAGTCCTGCTTGAGACCACCACCGATATATTAAGCTTTGATACCTACAACTTCGCTGAGTCACTTAGCCTGTACCCGGCGGAGGTCAAGGCCTTTCTGGATAGGAAGGGGACCATTGCCTGGGGGATTGTCCCCAATGACACTGAAGCGCTGGCTGGAGAAACGGTAGCCAGTCTAAAGGACCGCCTCGAGGAGGCAATGGCGCCCTTCACCAGAAGTGGCGTCCGCTTCAAGCAACTGATTGAGCAGGGACTGCTTACCCCAAGCTGTACACTGGCATCTCTGGATACAGAAGAGGCATGCGGCCAGGCCCTGGAGCTACTGGCTGAGCTATCAAAAACGATAAGACAACGGTACATGTAGTACAGTTCATCATCTTCACCTCTTACAAACAGGGCGTGGAGAGGAGATATTTCCAATGGAATGTAATATTGAAGCCAATAAAGCGAAATGCCCTTGCACCTATGAGCCCTGTTCCAGAAAGGGCAAATGCTGCGAATGTATCTCATATCACCTTCAGTTTGATGAGCTTCCTGCCTGCGTCTTTCCTCCGGAGGTGGAGAAGACCTTCGACCGTTCTATTGCCAGGTTCGTGGAGGTCTTTGCCCACAAAGCTAGATAGTAGGCTGTAGCAGCGAGTGCCTATGAAGCAAGTTTACCTCCTCACGGGAACACCAGGGACCGGCAAGACCAGCCTTATCAAGCAGGTAGTAGCTGGTATGAAGGGCAGAGCTGGTGGTTTCTATACTGAAGAAATACGCACTCAGGGTACAAGACAGGGCTTCAGGCTGGTTACATTGGATGGTCAGGACACCGTACTGGCTCACGTTAAGAATGACAGCCGGTACAGGGTGGGCAAATATGGTGTTGATATAGATAGCCTGGAGCGGGTTGGTGTTCCTGCCCTCTACAGAGCAGTCCAGCAGTGTGACCTGGTGGTTATTGACGAAATCGGAAGGATGGAGCTATTTTCAACCAGTTTCAGAGAAGCTGTCTCCGAGATGATTGATAGCGGCAAGAGAGTCCTGGGAACCATCATGCTAAAGTCTCACCCCTGGGCAGATGCCATCAAGCGTAAGCCCCGGGTCAATCTGATAACTGTTACCAGAGACAGCTATCGCCAGGTACTTGAGGAATTACTGCACTGGCTTAGAGTCACGGAGCCTTTTAAATTGTAGTATAATTTCCCCAAGTGATATTAAATCGGAAACAGGAGATTAAAATGCAGACCGTCTATCTTACACCTCATACCCATTACGATGTTGTCTGGGCTTTCACCAAAGAAGAGTATCTGCAGATAAACCAGAGAATTGCTGAGGAAGCAACAGACCTGATGGAAACTTCAGACTTCAAGTTCTGCCTTGAGCAAACCTTCTTACTGCAAGAGATAGAGAAGAGAAACCCCAGCCTCTTCAGAAGGCTCAAAAGATTAATACAGACTGGTAAGCTGGAGATAGTCGATGGTGAATACCTTATGGCCGATACTATGCTCCCCTGCGGCGAGGTACTAATAAGGAATATAGCACTTGGGAAAAGGTATTGTCAGGAGAAGTTTGGCGTCGAGGTTCCGGTAGCCTGGGTAGCTGATAGCTTCGGTATGAACGCCCAGCTTCCTCAAATCTACAAGAAGATGGGGTATAAGTGGCTTGCTTTTAGAAGAGGTGCTCGGACGGATATCACCGAGAGCGAATTCATGTGGAAAGGACTGGACGGCACTACCATCGTCAGTCACTGGTTTCCTCGTGGCTACCGGGCCGGGCTTGATATTAATAACTGGGACGAGACATTTGTTGACCTGAACAAATTTGCCATCTGCTCTGTTATCTTAATGCCCTTTGGTAGTGGCTCCATGCCCATCCAGCCTGAAGTTATCCAGGCAGTCAGGGATTGGAACCAAACCCACCTCGACGTTGAAATGAAAATTGCTACTCCGAAAGAGTTCTTCAAGGCCTTGGAGATGTGTGGCAAGACATTCAAAGTAATAGAAGGCGAGCTGTACGATGACGAGCTTGTCAACGTATTCCCCCAGGTCTGCTCCAGTCGGACGTGGATAGTACAGGGTGCGAGAGACTGTGAATGCCTGCTTTTAACCACCGAGGAATTCGCCACTATAGCCTGGCTTCTCGGCGCCCGATACCCTGCCGATAAATTGAAAGAAGCCTGGGAGCAAATTTCATTTGTTGCCTTTCACGACGTAATTACCGGCTCTGGCGTGGATGAGATTTATGACGAAGTAAAGGATATTTTCATCGGTATGAGAGAAAACCTATCTTGTATCCTGGGTGACTCCCTGAATTTCATTGCCAGCCAGGTGAATACCGGTGGCAGTGCAGTAGTCGCCTTCAACTCCCTTCCCTGGTGGACAAAGAACTGGATTGAATCGAAGCCAGCCTTGTCCCAGGGGCAAAAGGAACCGACGGGCATAGACGATATAGAGGGCAAGTCCGCAAAGAAGGGCTTTGTCGTCGATGTCCCTCCTCTGGGTTATAAGGTATTCAACCCGGGTATCGAGGAGAAGAAACCGGCAGGTGAGATAGAAGTCAAAGGGAACGAGATAGAAACAGCCCTCCTCCGGTTAAAGGTAGACGAAGAAACCGGAATCATTGAGATTCTGGATAAAGAAGGGAACCTTTTATTGAAGGGCAATGAGATTGTCATTGAAGACGAGGTAGGCGACCTTTTTTACCACCGCAGCCGTTTCTCTCCGGAGCTGATAAAGAGTGAATCAGGCAAAGGCTTCCAGTACGGTAGCTTCAAGCCCAAAAGCTTCCACATTGAACAGGAGCTCTCAAGGATGAAGGTTGTTTTTGAGAATGAGTACTACTGCCTCACCTGGCCCTATCGGCTCAAGGAGAGGTTTCCTCCCATGATTTATAAGTACAAGACCCTGGATATTCGTAAGGAGGTGGTAGTTTACTGGGATATCCCCCGAATTGAGTTTTTTACCAAAATAAACAGTCAGTACCCTAACATAAGACTAAGGGTCAAATTTGATACCGGAATAGAGAGAAAACTCTACTATCGGCAGACGCAATTTGGGGTTGTCCCCGAGCCCACCGAATATTTTGTTAAAAAAGGTGAGCACTGGGAAGGCGAACCCTCCAAAATACCCAGTTTTCAGAGCTGGTTTGATATTAGCGATGGCGTCAGAGGTATGACCTTTATGAATAAGGGCATACCCGCAGTAGAAATAGCCGAAGACTCTATCTATATCACCCTCTTAAGGAGTGTCTACGGACTCTCCGCTGATGGTACCGCCGGGCCTTTTGTCCCCACCGAGGATGCTCTGGAGCTAAAGGAGCATTGTTTTGAATACGCTGTGCAGCTTCATTATGGTGATTGGCGGGAGGCTGAGATGTATAAATACGCAGAGGAGTTTAGCCGGGTGCCTTTGTCTATCCAGGCCGAAGGCAAGGGAGATATGCCCCCGGAATTCTCCTTTATTGAGATTCAGCCAAACAACCTCATCCTGTCCGCCTTGAAAAAAGCCGAAGACAGTGATGACGTAATCCTGCGGTTCTTTGAGACCAAGGGCGAGGCTACACTGGCAAGGGTAGATATTTTCCGGGAGATAAAGAGGGTGACTCTGGTAGATTTACTGGAGAGGGAGGA
>CAZXWQ010000049.1:5697-7480 GCA_964644545.1 uncultured Dehalococcoidales bacterium
AGGTCGCTACGATTACAAGACTAATATCACTGAAAGCCTGGATACCAGGTTGAATGTCTTTGCCGATTTCCATCCTATCTTACCCGAGGGGTACGAAAAGAGCGATTTTGTCTTTCTGGCTAACATTGACCCCGACCTCCAATACGAAGTACTCAGGCAGGTACCACAGGCGAAGCTAACCATGCTGGATACCAGGGACTTCTGGATCGAAGGGAAAAAGGATTCCCTTATAAGGGCTATAAGCGCTGTCGATGTAGTTACCATGAATGAAGGAGAGGTTCGCGCCCTGGCCGAGACCGAGAGCATACTCAGCGCGGCCAGGTGGGTTCTCAATTTTGGACCCCGAATGGTTATTATCAAGCGGGGTGAATACGGCTGTGCTATGGTCAACGAGGCCGGCTATTTTACTGCCCCGGCCTGCTTACTGGAGCAGGTCAAAGACCCCACAGGGGCCGGGGATACCTTTGCCGGTGGCTTTCTGGGATACCTGGATAAAGTCGGTGAGGTAACAGAACAGACAATAAAGAGAGCTCTTATCCATGGCTGCGCTACCGCCAGTTTCACGGTAGAGGAATTCGGTGTAGACCGTCTCCGCTCTCTCACCCCTGAGGATATCGCCAACAGGTACCAGGAGTTCTATGAGTTTTCCCACATTGAGGACTGGTGAGGAAGACATTGTGAAGGTGGAAATACGGGACATTAACGAGCAGACTTTTGGTGATTTACTACCAGAGTGTATCGGCTGTCTTTACTGGGAAGCCCCGCAAAAGTTCGGTAGAGATGAGATGGGCAACCCCAGAATAACAAGAGACGAGGCTACCGAGATTAAACGGAGCTGGTTTAATAGAACGAGAGGGATGCTGGGCAGCTGTGGCAAAATACTCTATGTCGATGGCAAAGCAGCGGGCTACGTTCAATACGCTCCCCCTCGTTTTCTTGAGAAAGTGACTGAATATACGAGGGAGCTGTTTTCACCAAGCCCTGATGGAATTCTAATATCATGTCTCTATATTCAGGCGGGATACCAGGGGAAAGGATTAGGCACAAAGTTGCTCCAGGCGGTGATTGAAGATTTGAGAGAAAGAGGCTGTAAAATTCTGGAGACCTACTCCCGGGATGATTCTGCTGATAACTGCTCGGGGCCTACCGTACTCTACCAGGAAAATAACTTTAAACCAGTGAAAACAAAGGAATGGGGGGATGGCAGCTTCTCTTTGATGAGGCTCGAGTTGGCGAGCAGCAAGTGAAAAAGGGCAGGTTAATACTAGCAAGTTTAGCTTCAGTGGCCGTTCTTCTTGGGACGATAGGCTGCGGTGCTCCTACACCTAGCGACTCCAATTTCAATCTGGTGTTTCAATTTGGTGTTGGAGCAAGAAATAGGTTGGATACGTTCAACGGGACATTCACAAAAGATATGATTATGGAACCATCCATAAAGGTAAAACTATCCTTATCTGAGGAAGAGCTGGATAGTATCTATCAAAAGATGGTGGAAATTGATTTCTTTAACTACCCTGACAGGTTTTCTGTTACCGTCCCTTCTGGAGAGTCAATTCTTATGGTGACCCCGCATGAAAGCTATTACTTCAAGGTAAGGTACGGTTCCGGGGTCAAGGAGTTGTGGTGGGAGGATGAAATAAAAAATGATAATATAGAAGCTGACAGACTCAGAGAGCTTATTGAGCTCATCTGGAGCATTATTCAATCCAAAGAGGAGTATAAGAAACTACCGCCCCCAAAGGGGGGTTACTTATAGTTGAGGAATCATAAGAGATTGCTTCGC
>CAZXWQ010000049.1:7580-10422 GCA_964644545.1 uncultured Dehalococcoidales bacterium
AGAGGTATTATTAGTGACGTTGATGAAGAGAGTCGGACTGGTTGTGAGTGTGGGAAACGCGAAATGAGTAAAATGGGAAGACCGCTGACGGAGGAAGTGAAGAAGCACCCTTTGTACGGGCAATTCAATGGCGAAGTGCCCTGGCTGGACGGGTGCCAGGAGTACAATAGAGAGACGTGTCTAGATTGCCCCGTACCGCTTGAGAGTTGTCCTGCTCAGAACCCTCGTCTTCAAAAAGGTGGTCGACCGAAAGGTAAGCAATAATAGGGCAAAGTCCCTGCTGGATAGAGTGATGAGGCTAAGGGCAATTCGAAGGAGAGGGGGACCGAGCGGGTGCTTGAGGAGGTGAGGTGGATAAAAATAAAGATAGAAACGAGGATTAACCAATGACTTCAACCAAAAACTACGACATTAAAGACCCGGCGCTGGCAGAGGACGGCCGGCGGCGAATTGAATGGGCCGCCCGTGAGATGCCGGTCGTGAAGATAATCAAGGAGAGGTTTGCCCGGGAGAAACCGCTGTCTGGTATAAGAATCTCGGCATGCCTTCACATCACCACCGAGACGGCAAACCTGGCGCTGGCTCTAAGGGAAGGCGGGGCAAACGTTATTCTTTGTGCTTCGAATCCCCTGAGCACCCAGGACGATGCTGCTGCTGCACTGGTAGAATATGGCATCCCCACCAATGCCATTAAAGGTGAAGACCAGCCAACATACTATCAACACATCAATACCGCTTTAGACCAGGAACCCCATATTAGTGTAGATGACGGTGCCGACCTGGTAACTACTCTTCATACTGAAAGAAGTAATTTAATAGGTAATGTTATCGGCGGCACCGAGGAGACCACCACCGGTGTCATCAGGCTTCGCAGTCTGGAGAAGTCCGGAGGCCTGAAGTATCCCATAATTGCCGTTAACGATGCCCAGACCAAGTACCTGTTCGATAACCGCTACGGCACTGGTCAGAGTACTATTGACGGTATCACCCGGGCGACCAACATCCTCTGGGCTGGTAGAAAGGTGGTAATCTGTGGCTACGGCTGGTGTGGCCATGGCATTGCCTTGAGAGCCAAGGGGCTGGGCGCCCAGGTTATCATAACCGAGGTAGAACCGGTTCGTGCCCTGGAGGCAGTCATGGACAGCTACCAGGTTATGCCAATAATGGAGGCTGCCCGGGTAGGAGATGTCTTCATTACCATTGCAGGTGACAAGAATGTCATTGATGAAGCTCATTTCCAGGTAATGAAAGACGGGGCTATTCTGGCTAACAGCGGACATTTTAATGTAGAAATTAATATCCCGGTTTTGGAAAGCCTCTCCAGCAGCCAGCGGCAGGCACGACCCTTCGTTGAGCAGTATAATCTCAAGGATGGACGTCGCCTTTATTTATTGGGAGAGGGGAGGCTGATTAACCTGGCTGCTGCCGAGGGACACCCGGCCAACGTTATGGATATGAGTTTCGCTAACCAGGCATTGTGCATGGAGTACATAGTGAAGAATAGAGGGAAACTGGAATCCAGAGTTTATCCCGTCCCCGAAGAAATTGATAGACAGGTGGCTCGCCTCAAACTTGACTCCATGGGCATTGACATTGACACTCTCACAGCGGAGCAGGAGAGTTACCTGAATAGCTGGCGAGAAGGAACGTAGAAAGGAGAAGAGATGACTAATAGCTTTAAGAGCTCCACCAAATATTTGCTCACCTCAGAGTCGGTTACCGAAGGGCACCCCGATAAGCTGTGCGACCAGATATCAGACGCTATTCTTGATACCATATTGAAGCAGGACCCGCAGGGTAGAGTAGCCTGTGAGGTAGCAACCACCACCGGATTGGTAATAGTGCTGGGTGAGATTACCACCAGTTGCTATGTTGATATTCCGCAGATAGTGAGGGATGTGGTGCGTGATGTCGGCTATAGCTATCCCGAATATGGCTTTGATTATAAGTCTTGCGGAGTCCTGGTTGGCATTAAGGAACAGTCGACTGACATTGATTTGGGAGTAAGCAAGTCAAGGGAGGTCAAAGAAGGCGTGCCCGCTGATGAGCTTGACACAACCGGGGCTGGCGACCAGGGAATGATGGTGGGTTTTGCCTGCAATGAAACGCCTGAGTATATGCCTTTACCTATTTCTTTATCGCACAAGCTATGCCAGCGCCTGGCTCAGGTAAGAAAAGACAATACCTTGCCCTATCTTCGTCCCGACGGCAAGTCGCAGGTAACCGTTGAATATAGCAGAGGCACCCCGAAACGTATCACCAGCATAGTTATCGCTGCCCAGCATAACGATGATGTCAGCAGTGAACAGATGGAGAAGGATATTGTTGAGAAGGTCATCAAAGCTGTGGTTCCAGCCTCACTAATTGATACCGATACCATATTCTATGTCAACGCCACGGGCCGGTTTGTCATTGGGGGGCCGGTATCGGACACCGGTTTTACCGGGCGCAAGATTCTGGTGGATACCTATGGCGGTATTGCCCGGCATGGCGGAGGTGCTTTTTCGGGTAAAGACCCCACCAAGGTGGACCGCTCTGCGGCCTACATGGCCAGGTATATTGCCAAGAACATGGTGGCTGCCGGGCTTGCTGACCGACTCGAAATCCAGGTCTCCTATGTTATCGGTGTTGCCCGTCCCCTTTCCATCTCTATTGAGACCTTTGGTACCGGCAAGGTTGACGTTGAGGTCTTGAAGGGTCTGATTGGTAAGCACTTTGACCTCAGACCGGCAGCCATAATCAAGTACTTTGACCTGCGCCGCCCCATATACCGGCAGCTAGCTGCCTACGGGCACTTCGGCCGCGATGACCTTGACATCCCCTGGGAAAAAACCGACAAAGC
>CAZXWQ010000050.1:0-2465 GCA_964644545.1 uncultured Dehalococcoidales bacterium
GGGGGAAGAGAATTGATTGAAGGGGCTTCGCCCCTTCAATCTTCCCCTAGCAAATGATTTGCAGTCGGTAGCACCATATCTAATAACTAGATTAGCAGCGCACCACCGTCCACGGCGAAGGTCTGTCCCGTTACGTAGCTGGAGGCGTCGGACGCCAGGTATATCATGGCATCGGCTATTTCCCTGGGCTCACCGGCACGACCCATTGGTATCCTCTTTGCCGCCTCTTCCTTCCGCACCCTGGCTTCATTCTCAGGAAGAACAGAGAAAATGGAATCGTAGAGATGGGTCTCTATCGCTCCCGGCGCGATACAGTTTACCCTGATATTATACTCCGCCCACTCCAGTGCCATAACCTTGGTCGCCATGATGACGCCTGCCTTGGCTATAGAATAATGACCGGTGGGGACCTGAACCTTAAAGCCGCTCGTTGATGAAACATTGATGATTTTACCGCCACCATGCTCCCTCATCACCCGGGCCGCAGCCTGACTGAGGAAGAACAGCCCCTTCAAATCAAGATTTATCACCGAATCCCACCCACGCTCGGTCATGTCAATCGCCGGCATGAAGAAGTTGGTACCGGCATTGTTCACCAGTATGTCAATCCTGCCGAACTCAGCCACTACCTTATCCACCAGAGGCTGTATCTGGTCTATCCGGCCAACATGAGTCGCCACCGCCAGAGACTTCCTCCCCAGACCCCGTATCCTGTCAGCCACAGCCTCCAGGTCAGGCAGATTACGGCTGGTTACCGCCACGTCAGCACCGGCTCTGGCAAACCCCATAGCCGTTGCTTCACCTATGCCGCGGCTGCTGCCGGTTACCAGCGCTACCTTGCCCTCAAGCGAAAACTGAGAAATCTCAACCATATACTCTCCTTTCTTGTCCTATATTACTAGCCTGGAGGGTATCCACCCTCGCAATAAACCCCACAAAATCTACGGTTTTGTGGGGGCCCCACTCCGCGGGCGGGGTATTGACCCCGCCCTTGGCCAAGGGGATGCTGCGCCCCCTTGGAACCCCAGCAAGCGGTTCCCCGCAGCAAGCTTCGGGGCATAATATTCTAGTCAGGTTATCAGATATCCACCGTCCACGGTAAAGGTCTGCCCCGTCACATAGCTCGAGGCATCCGATGCCAGATAAATCATAGCACCCACTATCTCCTCGGGCTCGGCTATATGTCCCATTGGCACTTTCTTCAATGCCTCCGGCAGGTCCTCAGGTGCAACCTCCCAGTGTGAATTAAGGAGCTGGGTATGTACCAGCCCCGGTGCTATGGTATTCACCCGGATATTATACTGCGTCCACTCACGTGCCATCACCCTGGTTGCCATTATAACACCCGCCTTGCTTATCGCATAGGCACCGATGTTATACTCGGGTATGAAGCCATCCACTGAAGCAACATTTATGATTCTGCCCCCACCCTGCTCCTTCATTACTTTGGCCACAGCCTGGCTGAGGAAGAAGAGCCCCTTCAGATTTAGATTCATTATGGAATCCCACGCCCTTTCCTCCAGGTCAAGCGCCGGCGACATAACGGGGCTGGTACCAGCATTGTTGACCAGTATGTCAATCCTGCCGAACTCCGCCACCACCTCATCCACAAGATTCCTTATCTGCTCCATCCGACCAACATGAGATGCCACCGCCAGAGACTTCCTCCCCAAACCCCTTATCTCATCAACCACCTTCTCCAGTTCGGGTAGCTTCCGACTGGCCACCACTACATCAGCACCAACCTCGGCAAACCCCAGCGCCGTAGCTCTCCCGATACCTCGGCTGCCGCCGGTTACCAGTGCCACCTTACCCTCAAGCGAAAACCTGGCAGAAATCATCAACGCACCTCTGTTAACGGATTCTAACCATATTATAACATACCTGCTCCCCGAGCTATCCATTAAAAGTATTGACAAGCATGTATTGTTTATGATATAGTAGTTGCAAATGAATTGCATTTGCGATAACTATAATGGTCACCACAGACACCCGTAAAGCTCTAAATACAGCCGGACTGAGGGCTACCAATCAACGAGCCCTAATACTGAATGTCATCCGCAAGGGGCGAGGGCACCTGGATGCTGAGGAAGTCCATCGCCGAGCCCAGAGGAAACAACCTCGCCTCAACCTGTCAACTGTCTATCGCACCCTCCAGGTATTCAAGAAGCTGGGTTTAATAGAGGAAGTTCACCTCGATGAGACACACCACCACTACGAGATGAAACCCCCCACCCATCACTACCACCTGGTCTGTCTCGGCTGCGGTCAGGTTATTGAATTTGAATACCCGCTGGCTCGTCTGGTCAAGAGGAATGTTGCCCAAGCCAAAGACTTCGATATTACCGGTAGCGAGGTTAGAATTACCGGCTACTGCCCCAGGTGTCGCCAGAGAAGGGATAAATTTTAGTGAGTTTGCAGAAAAGACAGGGGTGCTATCTATGAACAGGTTTATGGGCAGATTC
>CAZXWQ010000050.1:2565-9987 GCA_964644545.1 uncultured Dehalococcoidales bacterium
TCTAAATGAAGATACTACTTATGGGCAATCCCAATGTGGGCAAGAGCGTCATTTTTTCGCGCCTCACCGGCGTCCACGTCATTGCATCCAACTACCCGGGCACCACAGTAGGCTACAGCAAGGGATTTATGAAGCTGGGGGAAGATACTGTCGAGGTAAATGATGTACCCGGTACATATACCCTGGAACCTAACAGCGAGGCCGAGGAAATAGCCTCCCAGATGCTCAACTCCGGGGATGTCGTCATAAACATCGTTGATGCTACCAACCTGGAAAGAAACCTCTACCTGACTCTGCAACTACTGGAACGAGACATCCCCATAATTGTAGCGCTCAATATGTGGGATGACACTGCACACCGGGGCATCCACATTGACCTGGACAAGCTAAGGGAATCCCTGGGTGTACCGGTCATTCCTACCGTAGCTGTAACCGGTCAGGGCGTTAAGGAGCTGGTAGAGAGTATCCCCAGGGCCGTCTCGCCTGATACTCCCGCCTCTAGCCGTGATGAACGCTGGGCTGCTATCGGCAGCATTACTGACCAGGTTCAGCGCATTACGCATCGCCATCATACCTGGCGAGAGCGCCTGGCGGATGCCAGTGTACGGCCACTAACTGGTGGTATCATAGCCCTGTCTGTTCTTGCCAGCGCCTTCCTGATAATCCGTCTCATCGGTGAGGGTCTGATTGGTTACGTGCTTGAGCCCTTATTTGAAAACCTGTGGGCACCAGTGATGTTGGGGTTAAGCGACCTCCTGGGTGATACCGGCTTTTTCCACGATATCCTGGTAGGTAAGCTAATCGGTGGCGAGGTGAACTTTGTTGAATCACTTGGCCTGTTAACCACGGGACTTTACGTTCCGTTCGCCATGGTACTGCCTTATATTGTCTCCTTCTATCTGGTGCTGGGCCTGCTTGAGGACATTGGTTACCTGCCACGGCTAGCCGTTCTTATGGATACCATTATGCACCGCATCGGCCTGCACGGCTATGCAATTATTCCCAGTATGCTGGGGCTGGGCTGTAATGTACCGGCTGTTCTGGCCACCCGTATTCTGGAAAGCAAGCGGGAAAGGTTTATCGCCGCTACACTGATATCTATCGCCATACCCTGTGCTGCCCTGCAAGCTATGATTTTCGGATTGGTAGGTCAGCATGGAGCGCAGTACGTAGCTATTGTCTACGGGACACTCTTCGTGGTCTGGGTTATTCTGGGAATCATAATAAATCGCTTCGCCAGAGGTTTTAGCCCCGAGCTGCTGGTAGAGATACCACCCTATCGCCTGCCACCATGGCGAACCGTACTACAAAAGCTGTGGATGAGGGTACGTGGCTTCTTACGCGAGGCTATCCCCATTATCTTAGGCTCTGTGCTGGTGATAAATATCCTTTATGTCCTGGGTGTCTTTGAGGCCATCGCCAATTTTACTGCTCCCGTGGTAACCGGTCTTCTGGGATTACCCAAGGAGGCAGTAACCGCCCTGATTATCGGATTCCTGCGGAAGGATGTAGCCCTGGGCATGCTTGCCCCTCTAGCGTTGAGTCCCAACCAGCTGGTTGTTGGCAGTGTTGTCCTGGCAATGTTCTTCCCCTGCATTGCTACCTTTGTTGTCCTTCTCAGAGAGCTTGGGATAATAACAATGCTCAAATCGGTGGGAATAATGATTGCCACTGCCCTGCTGGTGGGAGGGGCACTGAACCTCATTCTCCAGTAGATTAGTAATTCAGTGGCTCACTAGTTATCAGCAGGGAAGAAGGCCTTGGACCTGGGCTTGGCTGGTATCTCCCAGGCTTTGATTTGGGGCAGCAGTGCTTCCACATCAGCCCGGCGGCACAATTCGGTACCGGGTGTTAATACCGCAGCAGCCCCCATGGCCGTTCCTAACCGGCAGGCCTCCGCCAGCGGCTCTCCAGCAGTGAGCCTCAGTGCCAGTCCCGCCATTGCGCAATCGCCGGCTCCTATAGCGCTCTGTACCTTCACCGGGGGCGAAACCGCCTTAACTATGCTCTTCTTATTAGCAGCTATAACCCCGTCTTTCCCCCTGGAGATAACCGCAACCTCAACACCCGCCCCAACAAAGTCAAGGGCCGCTTTGATTATTGACTCTTCGGTAGGCAGTTCGATATTGAGCATCTCCTCAACCTCGTGGATGTTAGGCTTAATAAGATATGGCTTGGCTTTTATTCCCTCCGCCAACCACGGACCCGCAGAGTCCAGGATAGCCCTTATTTTGCTACCCTTCATCTCCTTGATTACGGAATAGTAAATATCCTCCGGGACACCAGGTGGCACGCTGCCGCTGATTACCATTGAATCTGGAGGAGGGAAAATCCTCCTCAATTTCTCAAAGAATCTGTCCAGCTCTTTTTTAGAAATACGGGGGCCCGCTGCGTTGATTATTGTCTGCTTATGTGATTTGGTATCACCGATGATAAAATTGGTGCGCGTTGACTGCTCGACAGGGGTAAAACTGAAGAGCACCCCCTCTTCATCAAGCATTATTTCCAGCATCCTGCCCTCATGACCACCGATGAATCCGTAAGCTACGGTCTGCCCACCCATCTCATGAATAGCACGTGAGACATCAATCCCCTTACCACCGGCATAATAGCGCAGACTGGACCAGCGATTACTCTCACCCAGTTTCAGCCCGTCAACAGTTATTGTCCTATCCAGGCTAGGATTTAGTGTAATAGTGGTAATCATATTCCCCTTCCTATTTCAGTACTCCTGGTACCACCTCTCTGTTATGCTGGCCAGTTCCTTATCAGTTACCCCGTATTTCTTGTACCAGGGTACGGCGTATTTACCTGCTATCTCCGCCAGCCCTTTCATCCTGTCCGCTCCCACGGTAGATAGGTATCTAATCCGCTCCTGTTTATCCTTGATATCCATTGCTTCCTGCCAGATAGCACGACCACCGAGGAAACCTGAGGCACCGGCCTCACAGGCAATTTCCACCTGCCAGGAAAAAGCCTCAAAGTCTACGCCAGCACTGAGTATGACCCACGGGACTCGTGACGACTCATCAAGCTGACGGCACAGCTCAAGAAGTTCAGATTTGTCCTTTTTATAGTGCGGGTCAGCAGGAAACTCAGCCTTCAGCACATCTATTGGCAATGCAGTCATATCCCCGGCAGTTTTAACCACCAGCTCCCCTTTTCGGGCAGCGAACTCCTCTGGGTTATTAACCTCGTTACCTGCAGGATAGCTGATTGGCTCCACAAGGAAGGGAATATCACTTTCTATACATTCACGGGCCACGGTATCAACCGTATTTAGTTGCTCGCCAGCCAGCTGTTTCAAATCTGGCCGATAGTAGACCAGAATCTTTACCGCCGAAGCACCCATCCGCTTAATCTTATCAACACCCCACCCTTCCAGTAATCTGGTCAAGCGGTGGCTGCTCTCACCACCATATCCGGTAGCCTCAATACTAACCAGAAGCCCGGTACCACTGGGCAGGGCACCATGGCTAATGCACTGGGCAGCACCGTATATCGGGTCAAGCAGCACCGCGCTGGAATGTTCAGCCAGACAGGAGCACAGCTCCACCTTGTGCTCAACCATTTCTTCATAACTGACATTCTCTGGGCTCTCAGCATCAATCATCCTGCGAAAAGACCCCCGGTGGTCCATAGCGCATATGGTGAAGATGCCATCCGGATTGGCAATCTGCTGCAAACCTCTTATCTTGCCAACGGCCAGTCTACTCATGTCTCCCCCACTGCGCTTCCATTTTAATATTATGGACTAAACGATAACCCCAATCAAGGCTATTTGTCAAACCCTTTAGATTTCCCAACGGGGTCGGACTAACCACATCAAAACCCGCTGGAGAATCCTAAAATTTCCCTGTAAACTCACTTTGCCCCTCAGAGACTTAAGTGGGAGCCGCGGGATAGCTGTCTACCATTCTCACATCAAGCTGTTTGTCTTAATGTAAGCCATGGGGTATAATTGACACTTACTGATTCCCTTCTCCACCAAAGGTAGAATAGTGCCCTGGTTTTATTATATTTGCCGAGTAATAGTGCGGATGCTGCTGTTCCTCTTCACTCGTCGCCAGGTCAGAGGCAGAGAGAATATTCCTGACCGAGGACCTCTGCTGGTGGTATCTAATCACCTGAGCCTGGCTGACCCTCCCCTTCTTAATAATGTTTTCGACCGACAGGTGAGATTTATGGCCAAGAAGCAGTTATTCAGGTTCAGGCTCATAGGCAACTTCATTCGTGGACTTGGTGCATTTCCGGTATACCGAGGGCAAGTAGATATGCGTGCCTTTCGCCAGGCAGAACAAATACTGGCACAGGACCTGGCCCTGATTATATTCCCCGAAGGCACCAGAAGCCGCAGTGGCCAACTACAGAAGGCTTTCCCTGGCCCGGCACGAATAGCCCTGCGTAATGGTGCCCCTATTCTTCCGGTAGGTATCACCGGTACCGAAAAACTGGAGCGTCCGCCCTGGGTATTCAGGCGCCCCCGGGTTACGGTAAATATTGGCCATCCCTTCCATCTACCACCAACGGCCAGCAAATTAAACAAGACAGAACTCACCAGGTATATGATGGAGTATGTAGCTGAACTCCTCCCCCCGGAATATCGGGGTATCTATGGGAGGCACCGTAATTAGATGAAACTGAGGATTGAAAAAGCGGCTGGAATCGGGTTCTGCTTTGGAGTCAGGCGAGCTATAAATATTCTGGAGAAGGTGGCTGGTGAGCGGGGCAGCCTGGAGACACTGGGCGCCGTGGTACACAACCAGCAGGTAGTACAGAGGCTGGCTGGTATTGGGGTCAGAGTATCCGGAAGCGTAAATGACATTGAAAGCGATACTGTGGCTACCGGTGCCCACGGCGTGAGCCCTGAGCTGGAGGAGACCATTCGTGCCCGGCACATCCAGATAATCAATACCACCTGTCCCTTTGTCCGCCGTGCCCAGGTTGTCGCTACCCGACTGGCCAAGTCTGACTTCTTCGTTATTATCTACGGGGATGCCGACCACCCCGAAGTCAAAGGTATCCTTGGTTGGGCCGGCGGTAAGGGATTGGCTACACTCGATGCGAATTCTATAGTAAAACTCAGACCGCTACCTCGCCGTATGGGCATTCTGGCCCAGACCACTCAGATACCGGCTCACTTCACTGAATTTGCCAGGAAGCTCATTGATTCCGCCTTCGCCAAGGACTCTGAGCTACGCATCATTGATACCATCTGTCATGATATCAGGAAACGACAGGCAGCAGCCCTCGACCTGGCTAACAGGGTGGACTTGATGCTCGTTATCGGCGACCACTCCAGTGCCAACACCAACCGCCTCGTCGAGTTATGTTCCGTGGCAACCAGAACATACCTGATTGAAACTGCAGACGAAATTCAGCCCTCCTGGCTTGAAGGGCACCCTCATGTAGGTGTAACCGGTGGCGCTTCTACTGCCGAGGAAACCATAAATGAGGTACTGGCAAAGCTGGAAGCCGTAACCTAGAACTCACAGCCCCATCTTCTGAGCAACCAGTTCCCGGTAGAAATCGCCGTCACCGAAGCTTAGCTGAGCAACCTTGCCCCGCTTCGTATAGAGGTGCAAGTCGTGGTCTATAGTGCAGCCAATGGCGCCATGAATCTGGTGTGCCAGGGTAACAATACGCTCGCAGGCTTCACCTGCCCATGCTTTGGCAATAGCTACCTCCCTGGTGCAGGGAAGCCCTTCGCTCAGCATCCATGCCGCCTCGTAGGTACTGAACTTTATACCGTCAACATCAGTCGCCATATCGGCGCAGTAGTGCTGAATAACCTGGAAGCTACCAATTGGGCGGTCAAACTGCCGCCTCTCCTTGGCATAGTCCAGGGTCATCTCCAGCACCTGCTGGACAACACCAGCCATATCGCAGCATTTCGCTACCGCCGCCCGTTCTATCGCCCTTTGGACCACACCCCACCCCCGGTCCGGCTGACCCAGAATATTCCCGGCAGGCACTCTTACCTGGTCAAATACCACCTCGCATTGCTTGTCGCCGGTTATGGTTTTCAAGACTGTATTACTTATGCCCGCACTCCTGGCATCTACTATGAAAACAGTAATCCCATCCTCCACCTCTCCCTGTTCACCGGTTCGAGCCACGCACAGCAAATAGTCGGCAATATGAGCATCGGGCACAAAAAGCTTGGTGCCATTGATAATATAGTCATTATTATCAGCAGTTGCTGTAACTGCAATTGAGCCGGCGTCATACCGGGCACTGGCTTCCGTTAAGGCGAGGGTAAATAGCGCTTCACCACTGGCTATCTTCGGAAGGTATTCCTGCTTTTGCTCTTCACTTCCGGCATCAAGGACAGTCAAACCGCCCAGAACAATGGTCGAGAAGAAAGGCCCGGGCAGACATGCCCGACCCATCTCCTCCAGCAGTACCGCCAGGTCAAGAAAGGCCATATTGCTACCGCCATATTTCTCCGGCAAGACCAGCCCCATCCACCCCAACCCTGCCATCTCCTTCCACAGCTCAGGTGAGTAGCCCCTCTCATCTGCCTCCATCTCCTTAATCAGCTCTTTGGGGCATTTGTCGGTCAGGAAATCGCGAGCCATCTTCTTCAGCATTTCCTGCTCTTCAGAAAAAGTAAAGTCCATTTACACTACCCTCAATCCTTTTCCTTAATACCAGCCAGCTTCCTGGCCATCTTTTTCTTGGGCTCCAGGTCCGTATCCCGCAGCAGAGTCATTCTATGTGCTTCGGGTGACCCACCACCGTGAATATTGGAAACAATATCCCTGGTTTCAAAGGCAAGCTTCTCAATCAACCGGAACATGCGCATCCTGTCTTCGGTGGGCACATCGGCGACACCCTTCAGATACTTCTCGATGAAATGCCCGATTTCCGGGTTTTGCAGGTCCTTCTCCGAAGGCAAATCCGCTACCAGGCCTCCGGCGATTTCAACCAGGAGACGGATTACTTCGTGGTACTCCTTCCCCTCGTAGAGCTTGGAGGTATTGGCTAAAATGCTGTCCACCAGATAGATACCGGAATCACTCCTCTCTGCCTCTACCGAAGCCGCCAGGCAGCAGCCGTACATCGTTTGAGCGGTTTTAATCATCTCCACCAGCTTGGCATTTATGTGCGAAGCATTGGGCACCCCGTTATACTCAGCGATAGCTGCCGCTGCCCCAACCAGAACATCACCAACGCCACACTTACACCCACCGTGAGAATGACGGTGGTAGTCCCCGAAAGTCCTCACCAGCTGCCCGGCAAACTCGTATTCACCACACAGGAAAACCCTCTCCCAGGGAACAAATACGTTATCGAAAATAACCAGCGGACAGAACTTGCTGAATTCAACATTGCCCAGGTCTATCCCTTCCAGCGCCCTCTCTTCCAGAGTACCCCTGCCATAGACGTGAATCATGCCCTCGGCATCGGTTGGCGTGG
>CAZXWQ010000051.1:0-9964 GCA_964644545.1 uncultured Dehalococcoidales bacterium
AGACTGGTACGAGAGATGACGGCCGACCTGACCGCATCTTGAGATATTAAATACGTGAGGAGGAAGAAAGAAAGATGGCAGAGAAAGAACCGCAAAGTATCGACGAAGGCACTGTTGAGTTAATAGAGAAGGCAGCCAGCGATGGAGTCAATACTGCCTTTGACAGGGCTGATACAATGAAGCCCTGTCCGATAGGTGCTGTGGGCAGTTGCTGCAAGAACTGCGGTATGGGACCCTGCCGGGTGCCCCTGGGGAAAGGTAAGGAGGAGACACCGGAGGAGAAGCTGAAGAGGAGGGGCATCTGCGGTGCAACTGCGGAGACTATAGCAGCCCGCAATTTCATCCGGATGATAGCCGGCGGGGCATCGGCTCATTCCGACCACGGGCGCGGTGTAGCTGAGCTTTTCCTGGCAGTAGCCAAGGGGGAAGCGCCCGGCTACGAGATAAAAGACGAGCAGAAGCTGCTGCAGGTAGCCCTGGACTGGGGCATTGAGATTGGCGAGCGTAGCAACAATGAAATTGCTATTGATATTGGCGAAAAAGCCCTGGCTGAGTTCGGCAGACAGGAAGGCGAACTGATAACCTTGAGGAAGGCACCGCTAAAGCGGCAGCAGCTATGGCGGGAGCAAGGTGTCGCACCACGGGGCATAGATAGAGAAGTTGTGGAGATAATGCACCGGACCCACATCGGAGTTGACCAGGACTACAAGAACCTGCTCAAGCAGGGGGTGAGGGCATCCATAGGCGACGGCTGGGGCGGCAGTATGATTGCTACCGAGCTACAGGACATACTATTTGGTACTCCGGCGCCTATCCTGGGCAAGGCAAACCTGGGAGTGCTCAGAGAGGACGAAGTCAACCTTATTATCCACGGCCATGAGCCACTACTCTCGGAGATGATTGTCGCTGTTGCGCAAGAGCCGGAGATGATAGAGCTGGCCAAGTCCAAGGGAGCTAAGGGAATAAATCTGAGCGGTATGTGCTGTACGGCCAATGAGATATTAATGCGCCACGGGGTAGGCATAGCCGGTAACTTCCTGCAGCAGGAGCTGGCGATAGTAACCGGGGCAGTGGATGCTATGGTAGTAGATGTGCAGTGTATTTTCCAGTCTATTGCCACAGTAGCTGAGTGCTACCATACCAAGATTATTACCACATCACCCAAGGCCAAGATACCCGGAGCGATTCATATTGAGTTTGATGAGCATGACGCCCTGAAATCGGCCCGGGAGATAGTCAAAACTGCTATTGAGAACTTCCCCAATCGGAAGGGGAACATCCATATACCCAACAATGAGACTACTCAGATTGCCGGATTCAGCCACGAGACTATCAACTATTTACTGGGAGGTATGTTCCGTTCCTCCTACCGACCGTTGAATGACAACATCATCAATGGCCGAATAAGGGGGGTAGCCGGGGTTGTCGGCTGCAATAATGCCAGGGTTAAACATAATGAACCTCATATTGTTATGGTAAAGGAACTGATAAAGAATGACGTGCTGGTTCTTACTACTGGTTGCAATGCTATCGCCTGTGCAGAAGCTGGGCTTATGGTACCGGAGGCAGCCGCCGAGTATGCTGGTGCGGGACTGGCTGAAGTATGCGAAACGGTAGGTATTCCGCCGGTATTGCACCTGGGCTCCTGCGTGGACAACAGCCGCATTCTGATAGCTGCGACGGCAATGGTAAAGGACGGCGGCCTGGGTGACGACATCAGCGACCTGCCGGTAGCCGGGGCGGCTCCAGAGTGGATGAGCGAGAAGGCAATCTCAATTGGTCAATATTTCGTTGGCTCAGGCGTATTTACTGTATTTGGTGTTACCTGGCCGACCACAGGGAGCAAGGAAGTAACCGACTTCCTGTTCAAGGACTTTGAGGATATGTATGGCGGCATGTGGGCGTTTGAGCCAGACCCAATCAAGGCAGCCCATATGATGATTGAGCATATTGACAAGAAGCGCCAGGCTCTCGGCATTGACAAGGCTAGAGAGAGGGTGCTCTACGATATGGCAATGAGAAGAGAACTGGAAGCAGTTTAAGCGCTTAGATTATAAAGAGAGGAGGGTTTCGAGAAGATGTCTAAGATTATTGCATCAGCAGCGATAAGAGGTGCTTACAAAATCGTAGATAATGCTGAAAAGAAGTGGCAGCAGGCGATGGATAAGTGGGGAGCCAATGAGCCAGTAGGTTTCCCCAATACTGCCTATTATCTACCAGTCATTTACGGGATTCTGGGTATGAAGGTAGAAAAACTGGGCGATATGGAGCCAATACTAAAAAAGTGTAAACTCATGCTCCCACCACCAGTAAGGGAAGAGCATCCCCTGCCCTACCTGGCGCCGGCGCTCGATGCCGGGATGATAACCTTCTGGGCTGAGGAGTGTATTGAGGCAATAAGATACCTGGAAGAGCCAGATTTCTATCTTCGGGGGGAAGATATCACCGATGACAATATCTGGCTGGGTGCCGCCGATGATATAATCCTGAGGAAGCGGGGGGTGGAATTTGTTGACGGCACGGCGCCGGGGTTTGCGGCGGTGCTGGGCGCGGCACCAACCACTGAGATAGCAATGAAAATTGCTCAGGAACTTCAGCAGAAGACCCTCTATGTCTTTATGTCGGCTGAGTATAATGGGAAGAGGTTTTCGGAGCAGCTTATAGAGGCCGGGGTACAGATTGGATGGCCAACTCGTCTGGTCTCGTTTGGTCCTGATGTCGGTGCTACGGTATTTTCTGCGGGCTTTGCCATCAGGGCAGGCTTTACCTTCGGCGGCATTGAACCCGGAGATTACAGAAAGCACCTTATCTATAACAAGGACCGCATCTTTGCCTTCGCCCTGCCTCTGGGCTATGTTACCGATGAGTGGTATGCTAATGCGGCCGGGGCGATTAATTTCGGATTCCCTACGATTGCCGATACTCCGATACCTGAGGTGCTTCCCACTGGAGTCTGCACCTACGAACATGTCGTCTCCAATATACCCCATAATGAGATAGTGGCTAAAGCGATAGAGGTAAGAGGGCTGAAGGTAACCGTAGCTGAGGTGCCAATTCCAGTAGCCTATGGTGCTGCCTTCGAGGGTGAGAGAGTACGGGGAGATGATATTTACCTTGAGGGCGGCGGCGGGCGAACGCCGATGGTGGAATGGGTTACCTCAAAGCGAATGGACGAGGTAGAAGACGGCAAGATTGAGGTGATTGGTCCGGAGATAACCGATGCCGGGCCTGGTTCGCAGCTACCCATAGCAATAACGGTTGAGGTTGCCGGACGGGAGTTTCAGGAAGACTACGAGCCTATTCTGGAGAGGCAAATTCACCACCTGATAAACTACGCTCAAGGGGTAATGCATATCGGGCAGAGGGATATTGCCTGGATACGAGTTTCTAAAGGAGCCGTGGAAAAGGGGTTCAGGCTGGAACATATCGGCGCCCTCCTCCACGCCAAGCTGCACCAGGACTTCGGGCGGATATTTGATAAGATGCAGGTAAAGATATACACGGAAGAGGACAAGGTCAAGGAGATAGTAGAACAGGCAAGGGCAGTCTATGCAACCAGAGATGCCAGAATTGAGGGGATGACTGACGAAACTACCGATATTTACTATTCCTGCACGCTGTGCCAGTCTTTTGCTCCCAGTCACGTATGTGTTATCAGTCCGGAGAGAACCGGGCTCTGCGGTTCCTATAACTGGATGGACTGCAAAGCCGCCTTCGAGATTAACCCTACCGGACCGAACCAGCCGGTAGAAAAGGGGGAGACTCTTGACGCCAAGCTGGGTCAGTGGAAGGGCGTAAACGACTTTGTCCTGCAGGCTTCTCGCGGTAAGATAGACCATTATAATTTTTACAGCATAGTAAATGACCCGATGACTACCTGTGGCTGCTGTGAGTGCATTGCGGCTATCCTGCCAATGTGCAACGGAGTAATGACGGTAAACCGGGAATTCACTGAAATGACTCCGTGCGGTATGAAATTTACTACTCTGGCGGGGACGATTGGTGGAGGCATAAGCACACCGGGATTCGTTGGGCACGGCAAGTATAATACCTGCCAGAGGAAATTCATTATTGGTGATGGAGGCTTGCTAAGGATGGTCTGGATGCCCAAGATGCTTAAGGAAGAGATAGCCGACCGGCTTAAAGCCAGGGCTGAAGAACTGGGCGTACCTGACCTGCCTGATATGATTGCCGACGAGACAGTGGGCACAACCGAGGATGAAATTCTCCCCTTCCTTCAGGAGAAGGGACACCCGGCCCTTACTATGGACTCAATAATAGGATAGGAAAGGAGTATTTCGGACTGGTGGTCCGCTGATAATAAACAATGTTATAGCTATCATCACGAATCCAATAATGGCTTGGAAAGGAGTGATAAAATGCCACTTACTGGAATAGAGATATTTAAGCTACTACCCAAGACCAACTGTGGCGAGTGTGGAGTACCGACGTGCCTCGCCTTCGCTATGAATCTGGCTGCCGGGAAGGCAGAGCTAAGTGCCTGCCCCTACGTCTCTGATGAAGCGAAGGCACAGCTAGCTGAAGCATCGGCACCACCCATCAGACCGATTACAATCGGGGTTGGTGACACAAGGTTAAAGGTCGGCGGCGAGACGGTTATGTTCCGCCACGAGAAGAGGTTCGAGAACCAGCCGGGTCTGGCTATTCTGGTTAGCGACACTATGGATGATGCCGAGATTGACGGCCGACTGGAGAGATTCAAGCAACTCCAGTACGAGAGGGTGGGACTTAACCTGCGTCCGGAACTGATTGCAGTGAAGAGTGAGTCAGAAGATGCTGGAAAATTCACAGCAGCAGTTAACAAGGTTACGCAGAATAGTGATGCCGGCATTATCCTGATGAGCAGCAAACCGGATGTCCTGGCGGCTGGCTTGAAAGAGTGTGCTGATAAGAAGCCGCTGATATACTCAGCTACCAGGGATAATCTTGATAGTGTTGCTGATTTGGCTAAGGAGCATTCCTGCCCGGTGGCAGTGAAGGCGGAGAGTCTTGACGAAGTGGTTGAGCTCACCACCAAGCTGACTGAGGCAGGGATAAATGACCTTGTTATTGATTCCGGCTCTAGAACCGTGCGCCAGGCGTTTGAAGACCAGGTCGTCATCAGGAGCTCAGCACTAGCCAAGAAGTTTCGCCCTCTGGGTTTTCCTACCATTGTTTTTCCCTTCGAGATGACTGATGACCCGATGAAGGAGGCGATGATTGCCTCTATGTTTGTTTCCAAGTACGCCGGTATTATTGTTCTTTCCGATTTTCAGGGGGAAAGCCTGTTCCCCCTGCTTGTGGAGCGGCTGAACATCTATACAGACCCACAGCGCCCGCTGGCAACCACAGAGGGAATCTACGAGATAAACAATCCTGATGAGAACTCTCCGGTGCTCCTTACAACGAACTTCTCGCTAACCTACTTCATTGTTTCCGGTGAAATCGAAGGCGCCAAGGTGCCCAGCTATCTCCTGGTGATGGATACCGAGGGGCTCTCGGTAATGACTGCCTGGGCTGCTGGTAAATTTGTGGCTGACCTTATGGCGCCGTTTATCAAGAAGAGCGGCATTGAAGATAAGGCCAAGCACCACAAGCTAATAATCCCCGGCTATGCTGCCGCCGAGAGTGGTGGTCTGGAGGAAGAACTGCCTGGCTGGGAGATTCTGGTAGGCCCCAGAGACGGGGCACACATCCCAGCATACCTGAAGTCATGGAAACCTTAGGAGGAAATTATGATTCTTATTGGGGAAAATATAAATGTAATTTCGAAGACTATAGGCCCGGCTCTAAAAGGGAGGGACCCCAAGCCGATTCAGGAACTGGCCAAAGCCATGACCGATGTGGATTATCTTGATATCAATATTGGTCCCGCCCGAAGGGCAGGCGACGAATTGATGGAATGGGTAGTTAAGGTAGTGCAGGAGGTTACGGATAAACCGTTATCTCTGGATACGACCAATCCGGTGGCGATGGAGGCGGGACTCAAGGTACATAAAGGCAGGGCACTGATTAACTCCATCTCCCTGGTGAGGATGGAAGAGGAGCTGCCCCTGGTTAAGCAATATGACGCCGACTTTATTGGCCTCCTGTGGGGAAGGGAAGGAATGCCCAGAGATGAGGCGGAAAGAGGGGTCATTGCCGTTGAGCTTATGTACCCCGCCAACGAGATGGGCATTCCTAATGAATCCATCTGGTTCGACCCTATAATTACCCCGGCGAGTAACGTTGATACAAATCAGGTAGGACCGTGCCTGGAATTCATGAAGATGCTCCCGGACATTGCCCCGGGTAGCAAGTCAGCCGTAGGTCTTTCCAATGTATCCAATGGCACTCCTAACCAACTCAGGCCATATCTGAATCGAACATACCTCATGATGCTTATGAAATACAGCCTGCACTCGGCAATAGTTGATGCCTTTGACTCCGAGTTGATAGCTATAGCTAGAGGTAAGAAGCCCGAGCTTGTTGACCTTATTCACCGGGTAATGGATGGTGAAAAACCTGACCTCTCTTCTCTGGGTGAGGAGGAGACAAAATACGTGAAGACAGTAAGGGTCCTTACCGGTGAATCACTCTACTCCCATTCCTGGCTTGAAGTATAACAAGGAGCAAGAGGTAAAATTGCTCTGGCACTTCGTTCCTGGTAATAACAGAGGAGAAGAATATTCTTCATTTTACTCAGAATGATGGGGCAAAATAAGCTGGAACAACCGGTCTGAAAGGGGAACACTGCAATGAGCCTAAGGTCACTCTTGGAGGCAGGAGAATTCGTGGTAACTGCCGAGGTGGGACCACTGAAGGGCACCAGCACTACAGAGATTGAGGAGGTAGCCGAGCTTCTTCAGGGGAAGGTAAGTGCCGTCAATGTTACAGACCAGCAAAGTGCGGTAATGAGGCTCGGTTCGCTGGCCACCTGCCATCTGCTGAGAGACAAAGGGCTTGACCCCGTGTTCCAGTTAACCTGCCGGGATAGAAACCGGCTGGCCTTGCAGTCCGACCTGCTGAGCGCTTCTGTGCTGGGGATTGAAAATGTTCTGGCTATCACCGGTGATTTGCCTTCATTAGGGGACCACCCCCAGGCAAAACCCGTTTATGATTTGGACTCGGTACAATTGCTGTGGGTCATGAAAAGGCTAAGTGAAGGCTATGACATGGCTGGCAATACGCTTGAGGGTGCGCCCAGTTTCTTTCCCGGGGCAGTGGTGAACCCGGGGGCCGACACAGAGGCCTCCTTTGAGCTACAGATTATGAAGATGGAGAAGAAGATTGCCGCTGGGGCCAGATTCTTTCAGACCCAGGCTATTTTTAATGTTGACACCTTTGCCAAATTCATGGAGCGGGTAGACGGATTCAAGGTTCCCATCCTGGCCGGGATAATACCCCTGAAGTCGGCTGGTATGGCCCGCTTTATGAACAAGAACATAGCTGGTATCAATGTACCCGACGAACTGATTGACCTGATAGCCAAGGCTGAGGATAGAGCTGTGACAGGAATAGAGATTGCAGCTAATACAATTAAAGACCTGAAGGGCATGTGCCAGGGGGTGCACATTATGGCGATGGGATGGGAGAGTAAGGTACCAGCCATGCTGGATGCTGCTGGGCTGTAGAGGTTTGGCGTTGCCTACCGAAAACAATCACAGCGTATACAATCTCGATGCAGCCTATGCCCTTGCCTGCCAACAGCTGGCCAGGGTGGATATTGAGCAGCAGTGCCACCGAAGTGGCGCGCAGTATCAGGTAAAAGAATCCCGAGAAGCCATCACCGTTAGCTATCTAAACCAGCAATACCTGATAACTCTTCCCGATATTGAGATTTCACTGCCGGGTAGTGACGAGAAGGTCCCGATAAGAGACAGGATTCTGATACTACACTACCTAATCCTGGCAAAAGGCACCCCGGCCACCAGTGAGCTGATTACCTTCAGGGATTTATCTGGCGGAAATATCTACTACCCTACATTTACCAAGAGGACAATGAAACCCCTGGCTGACCATTTTAGCAAGGAACCTGACCTTCTGTTGAAGGCTGGTGAGAAGCTGGGGGGACATAAGGCAGATTTTGGCGATGTAGCGGTAACTATTGATGCTTTTAACAATGTTCCGATAACCCTGGTACTATGGCAGGGTGATGATGAGTTTCCGGCGCAACTAAACCTGCTATTTGATTCCAGCATTTCTGACTATCTTGATACTGAAGATGTAACCGTGCTCTGTGAGACCCTTACCTGGAAGCTAATCAGTTATTTAAGGGAAGCTTGAGCTTCATGGAGGTAACATCAATTGTGCTGGCCGGTGGTAAGAACCTCCGGCTGGGAAGGAGTAAGGCCCTTGAGGTTATCAACGGCAGAAGTCTGATTGAGCGTGTTATTGAACGACTGGCACCAGTAGCCAGCAAGCTTTTGATAGTAACCTCCCACGAACAGTTTGAGCTCCCGACTATTCCTGGAGCCGAAGTCCTGATAGACGTTTATCCCGGCAGTGGACCGCTTGGCGGCATATATACAGGACTTCTGGTTTCACAGACCGCACAGAGTATCATGGTTGCCTGTGATATGCCTTTTCTTAACACCGAACTGCTGCGCCATATGGTTGAACTGTCCCGTGACTTTGATGCAGTCGTGCCACGATTGGCGAACGGAATGATAGAGCCGCTCCACGCCATATATTCAAAGAGCTGTCTGGACAAGATGAAAATACGGCTGGAGAATAATCAACTGGGGATTACGCCTTTCCTCAACGAAATGCAGGTTAGATATATTGAGGAGGCGGAATGCCGGGGGTTTGACCCTGAGCTTCTGACCTTCTTCAACATAAACCACCAGTCAGACCTGGAGCAGGCTATTAAGCTGGTGGCAGAGAGAGAATAATCCACGTACTGTGCTATTCATGCTGGAAGAAGTCTAATTTGGGAGCAAGGAGGGAAATGATGGCAGACCAATATAGAGTAATAGCTAGAGTAATTAGCCAGAAGGGGACGTGTGAAGCCGGGCACAAGGTTGGTGATGAGTTTGCTGTATTCCCGACCCCAGCGGGTGTATGCCCCTTTGCCTATTGCGCGGTGTTTCCATTTGCAGCGGTGCTGCAATACGGCGGTGCTTTTCCGTGGGAAACGGACCCGGATAAGACCACGGTTGCCTGCCCTGATGCGGCAAACCCGGTAGTGTTCGAGCTGAGGCGGGAGCGGGAGTAGAAATCAATCAACGATGGGACATTAGCTTTGACGCCGGTAGTTTGAGTAGCGGAGCATTGCCGCCAGTACTTTGAGGGCTCTTTCCGGGATGGTGAAAGAGGGTATCCCGGTCCTGACGAGGCGATGCATACCTTCCCGACTTTCACCGGGGTGACCCGGGATAACCAGAATGGGCTTGTTCACTTCGTCTCTTAACCCTGCTAATCCGTTAACAAAGTAATCGTCATAGCGGGGGTAGTTTATCATTACAAGGGCATCGACTTCCTTCAAGATAGCCCGTGAACAGTCCAGATAGACCCGAGCCGCATCAGTCGCCGGAGCCCAGACAATATCCACGGGATTTCTGGGGCGGGAGAAGGG
The DNA here is from genome assembly GCA_964644545.1 of uncultured Dehalococcoidales bacterium. GTDB lineage: Bacteria > Chloroflexota > Dehalococcoidia > Dehalococcoidales > Fen-1064 > CAZEBT01. The sequence goes on from CAZXWQ010000051.1 coordinate 9,557, forward strand.
GGGCAAAATACCCTTGAGCCTGTTTATCAGCTCTTCCTGGGTTTCGTTGGACAGGGTGGGCATTTCAAACCCCAGTGCGGTAGCGGCATCGGAGCCAGCCACGCCACCGCCACCGGCCTCCACCAGCAAACCGAGCCTGTCTCCTGTGGGTAGGACCGGGGAGGTAAAGCCAACAACAAGGTCAATAAGCTCCTCCAGATTTCGTGCTATGGCTACCCCACTCTGTATTAGAGCGGCATCAAAAACGGCAGCACTGCCAGCCATGGAGCCGGTATGCGAGGCGGCAGCCCTGGCACCGACCTCAGTCCTGCCTGATTTCCATACTATTACTGGTTTTTTTCTGGATGCCTGCTTAGCCAGCCGGAGGAACTCTGTGCCCCGTTTAATACCCTCAATATAGAAGCTAAT
>CAZXWQ010000052.1:0-7651 GCA_964644545.1 uncultured Dehalococcoidales bacterium
GTGAGCTTGCCCGGTGCGGCGCCGTCCTGGTATGCGGTGGCCTGGGCGGGGTAATGAAGGCAGCCTGCAAGGGTGCCAGCTCCGAGGGCGGGACAACTATCGGTATCCTCCCCGGAGACAGTCGCCGGCAGGCCAACCCCTATGTCCAGATTCCCATTGTTACCAACATCGGCTACGCCAGAAACACTATTGTCGTCAAATCAGCCCAGGCCATTATTGCTATTGGCGGCAGTTACGGCACCCTCTCCGAGATAGGCCACGCCCTGCAATACAATATCCCGGTTATCGGTCTGAACACCTGGTCGCTATCCAGAAACGGCCAGCCCGAGGAATCAATCATCCTGGCCCAAAGCGCCACCGATGCAGTAAAAAAGGCTCTTGACTTATCCACAAACTAATAAGTTAAAGAATTTATGTCAATCATAAGCAGTATCAGAGCCAGAGAAATCCTCGACTCCAGAGGCAACCCCACAGTGGAAGTCAGGGTACAGTTATCTAATGGCACCACCGGGTGGGCCGCCGTACCCTCTGGAGCCAGCACCGGTAAGTATGAGGCGGTAGAACTCCGCGATGGCGATGAGTCCCGGTTTAATGGAATGGGCGTCCTCAATGCGGTGCGCAATGTCAATGAAGAAATCGCGGCTGCTATCACTGGCATGACCGTCACCGACCAGGAAGCCATTGACCACAAGCTCATCGAGCTTGACGGCACTCCCGATAAATCACGCCTGGGAGCCAATGCCATCCTGGGAACATCACTGGCGGTTGCCCGTGCTGCCACCAATCTCCAGAACATACCCCTTTTCAATTACCTGGGAGGAATGACCGCTGCCACCCTGCCGGTACCAATGATGAACATCCTGAATGGTGGTAAGCATGCCACGAATTCAACAGACTTCCAGGAGTTTATGGTGGTGCCTGCCGGAACCAGTACCTTCCGCCATGCCCTGCAAATGGGCACCGAAATCTACCACTCCCTGAAAAGGGTGCTCAAGGATAAGGGGCTCAATACCAATGTCGGTGATGAGGGCGGCTTTGCCCCTTCCTTACCATCAAATAAAGAGGCAATAGAAGCCGTCCTGGCAGCAATTGAAAAGGCGGGCTATCAGCCCGGCAAAGACTGCTTCATTGCCCTCGACCCCGCTTCCAGTGAATTCTACAAGGATGGCCAATATATCCTTGCCAGGGAAGGTGTCTCGCTCAGCTCAGAAGAGATGGTAGCCTACTATGTCAGGTGGGTATCAAGCTACCCCATAATCAGCATCGAGGACGGCATGGCGGAGGATGACTGGGATGGCTGGCAGATCCTGACTGAAAAAGTGGGTAATGAAATCCTTACCGTCGGTGATGACCTGTATGTCACCAATGTGGACCGCCTCAGCAAAGGCATCAAACTGGGAGCATCAAATTCCATACTTATCAAACTCAACCAAATAGGCACCCTCACCGAAACAACCACCGCTGTCCAGATGGCACACCAGGCAGGCTGGGCAGCAATAGTAAGCCACCGCTCCGGCGAGACAGAAGATACCACCATTGCTGACCTCGCCGTAGGGCTGAATACTGGCCTAATTAAGACTGGGGCCCCCTGCCGTTCCGAGCGCACCGCCAAGTACAACCGCCTCCTCAGAATAGAAGAACAGTTAGGCCAAAAAGCTACCTTCGCCGGTATGCAGGCATTCAGCAACTTGAAAAGAAGGAAAGAACAATGACCGAGATTCTACCCGGTATTTACCAGCTACAGATACCAATCCCCAATAACCCTCTCGGATGCACCAACACCTACATCCTCAAGGGAGATAACGACTATCTCATGATTGACGCCGGCTGGAACAGTAGAGAGGCCCTTCAGTCCCTGAGAAATCAACTGGATGAAATTGGCGTTGACCTTAAAGATATTTCGCAAATCATAGTTACTCACGCCCACTTCGACCACTACGGTCTCGCTGATACGCTCCGGCGGCTTTCCCGGGCTAAGATTGCCCTGCACCAGATGGATAAAGACCTTCTCGCCCCAAGGTACACAAATATGGATGAGTTCCTCCGTCAGACTGAACAGTGGTTCCACACCAATGGAGTTCCTGCCAGCGAACTACCGTCATCCCGCATATCATTCGCCGGAATGGGGAGTTCATCTGCCCCCTCCCCTCCCGATATTACCCTGCACGGCGGGGAGACAATCTCCGCCGGGAGCTTCACCTTGCAGGTTACCTGGACTCCCGGGCATTCGCCGGGACACATATGCCTCTACGAGACAACCCAGAAGATTTTCTTCTCCGGCGACCATATCCTGCCTGTTATCACCCCCAATATCAGCCTTCAACCAAACTCCAGCTCTAATCCGCTCGGCGATTTCATTAATTCCTTGAACAAGGTCAAGCAGCTAGATACCAACCTTGTCCTGCCCGCACATGAGCACCTTTTCACAAATCTCCAGGGAAGAGTTGATGAAATAATCCAGCACCACGAACAGAGAAACTCAGAGATTCTGGAGACTATTGATACCGAACCAAAGACAGCCTACCAGATATCCCAACGTATTACCTGGATGCCGGAGCTGGGCGGTATTAGCTTCCAGGACCTGGCTCCCATGGATAAAAGAATGGCAGTATCAGAAACCCTCGCTCACCTAGCAGCAATGCGAATTGACGGCAGGGTAGTTCAGGTCGGCCGTGATGGCATTATCCACTACCAGCATACCGGCAAGCGTTAAAATAACCTGTTAAACCGGGTACCACCAACCTGACCTAATAATACTGGCATTACCACCCCATTTCTGCTATCATTACACGATTGAGAAAATACCGAGGAGGTATAAAATGGCTATCAGGATAGGTATTAACGGTTTCGGGAGAGTAGGTAGATTAGCCTTCCGGGCAATCAACCACTTCCACAGCCAAAACATGGAAGTAGCCGCCATTAATGACCTGACTGACGCCAAGACCAACGCTCACCTGCTCAAATGGGACAGCACCTACGGCCCCTACCCGGGCAAAGTAGAAGCCGGCGGAGATTCAATTATCGTCGATGGCAAACAGACAAAGGTGTTATCAGAGCGCGACCCGGCTGATATCCCGTGGCTGGATTACGGGGTAGATATTGTAATAGAGTCAACCGGCCTTTTCACCGATGCCACCAGAGCAGCCGCTCACCTACAGAGCGGCGCTAAAAAGGTGCTCATTTCAGCCCCAGCCCGCAACGAAGATATCACTATCGTCCTTGGTGTTAATGAAGACCACTATCTCCCCGATAAGCATAATGTCATATCCAATGCCTCTTGCACTACCAACTGCATTGCCCCGGTAGTCAAGGTATTGCACCAGAGCTTCGGGGTAAATAAGGGACTGATGACCACTATTCACGCCTACACTAATGACCAGAGAATCCTCGATACGTTCCACGGAGACCTGCGCCGGGCCCGAACCGCCGCCATCAACATTATCCCAACTACCACCGGTGCCGCCAGAGCCGTAACCCGCGTTATTCCTGAACTCGAAGGAAGACTCCACGGGATGGCATTCAGAATCCCCGTTTACACCGTCTCCGTTGTTGACTTTGTCGCCGACCTGAATAAAGAGGTTACCATTGAGCAGGTCAACCGTGCCTTCCAGGCAGCGTCTGATGGGCCTCTATCCGGAATTCTACAGTATTGCCAGGAAGAGCTCGTCAGCATTGATTTCAAGGGCAACCCGGCCAGCTCTATTGTTGATGCACCAAGTACCATGGTCATCGGCGATAATATGGTCAAGGTGATTGCCTGGTATGATAATGAATGGGGCTATAGCTGCCGCCTAGCCGACCTCGCTGCCTACATTGCCGATAAAGGACTTTAGTTGCTACCGCCACACTACCACAAGTTGACATTATTATTCAGAAATCTTAAAATGATAGTAGAGATTGTTGACTTTTGCCCTGTATAGTGGCTTGTGAGCGCCGAGAGACTCTTCACTCTCTAAAGTACTATTGACATGGGTACTTAATGAGTTTAATATATCAGCAATACTGAATTTTGAGGTGAAAAGTGAAATTACTGGTTTTAGGTCTGGGACAATGCGGATCTAATATTGCCGATGCATTTGCCCGGATAAATAGAAGAGCACGCGGCCAGCGCGGTATTGAGATTATTACCGGTGCCTATGCCGTTAATACCGACCTCGCCGACCTGAGCGGACTACATAACATAAAGGCTGACTACCGACACAGAATCCTCATCGGAGGTCGCAAGGCTGGCGGTCATGGTGTCGGCAAGATTAATGAACTCGCTGCAGAAATAGCCAGAGAAGATGCCGACAAGATTATCGACGCTATCAGGCAAACCCCCAAATTCTTTGAATCAGATGCCTTCTTGCTCTGTGCTGGTGCCGCCGGCGGTACCGGCTCAGGCTCAATATCAATAATGTCCCACTTCATAAAGGAACGCTACATCGATAAACCTCTATATAATCTCATTGTCCTTCCCTTTGAGCATGAAGAACGCACCGAAGAAAGAACCGTCTATAACTCGGCAACATGCCTCAAATCGGCTAACTCAGTAGCCGATGCCATATTCCTCGTCGACAATCAGAGGTATATTAGAAAGAACGCCACACTGCGAACTAACCTCACCCAAATCAACACTCTAATCGTCGAACCCTTCTACAACATACTCTGCGCTGGCGAAGAAAAGAAATCCAAATATGTTGGCACCAGATTACTTGATGCCGGAGACATAATACAGACTCTATTAGGGTGGACAGTAATTGGCTATGGCAGGTCACCACTGCCAGTATTCAAACTCCCTTTCAGGTCATCGGACGGCTTCAGGGATAAAAGCGGCGAAATCCACAGGGGAATTGAGGCAATGGACGCAGCCGTAAGCGAGCTATCCTTCGCCTGCGACCCTGTAGATTCAGCCAGAGCTCTATATCTCTTATCAGCACCAACAAAAGAAATGAACCTCACTGTAATTAAAGAACTCGGGGAATACCTGAAAAGTCTAGCACCGGACGCCGTAATAAGAAATGGCGACTACCCGAGAGAAAAAAGCCACCTGGATGTCTCCGTAATCCTGTCTGAACTCAGGAATGTAGAGAAGATTAAGAAATACTATGCTGAAGCAGCCAACGTCGTCTCTTCAGTAAAAAAGAGGCAAAAAGAAATAGAGGGCAAACTAAAAGAGATAGACGAGTACTCCAAGGACGTACCCTCACTGTTATAAACAACCAGTCCAGGTGATTCCAAATGCGAATATCCGCCCCGGATAAGCCCGCACCGGGGCGGATATTTATATTCCTTCCCCCCAATTAAAAACCACCAGTTATTCACCCCAAAAACCCTTTGGAAACCAGCCAGTATACGGTATAATAAGGGCATAGTAATATGGCTTCTCAAGTCTTTTATCGTAAGTGGCGTCCCCAAACCCTGGCTGAAGTAGTTGGCCAGGAACCAGTAACACGCACTCTACTCAATGCTCTCAGTACTAACCGCATTTCTCATGCCTATCTCTTTTGTGGCCCGCGTGGAACCGGCAAAACCAGCACTGCACGCAGCCTGGCTAAAGCAGTAAACTGCCTCACCAATGGCCACGGCGAGCCGTGCAACTCCTGCTCTATGTGCCAGGCAGTAACCGAAGGCAGGGCTTTAGATGTCATAGAAATTGATGCCGCCAGCAACACCGGAGTCGATGATATCCGCAGCCTCCGTGAGAAGGTCAGCTACGCTCCCAACCAGGCCCGCTACAAGGTCTATATCATAGACGAAGTCCATATGCTTAGCACCAGCGCCTCAAACGCCCTGCTGAAAACCCTTGAAGAACCACCCCCTCATGTCATTTTTATCCTGGCTACCACCGAGTCCCACAAAATCCTGCCTACCATTATGTCAAGATGCCAGCGCTTCGACTTCCACCGCCTCTCCCAGGACGATATAATCTCAAAACTAAACCACATTTGCACCACAGAGGCGATTACTATAGAACCCGAGGCGGTACGGCTTGTCGCCAGGAGTGCCACCGGCAGCCTGCGAGACGCCGAAAACCTGCTGGAACAGTTAACTACCTACTATGGCCCTGACATTGGATTCGAGCAGGTCAAAGCCACTCTTGGTATTACCGCAGACTGGCGAACCAGAGAGCTGGTCAAGCATATCATTAACAACGATATATCTGCTGGGATAACAACTATCAACAGTGTCAATAATGACGGCCTGGATTTACGCCAGTTCAATCGGGAACTGGTGGAATATCTCAGAGCCTTGCTTTTAATAAAGACCGGCTCCGATGATGAGGTGGACCTCACCGCCGAAGACATAGTCGAGCTAAAAGAGCTAGCCGCCACGGCTTCCCTCACCCAGGTATTGAAGGCGCTCAAGCTCTTTGGCAGCCTTGATTTTGGTTTTAATATCTACTCCACCCTGCCCATTGAACTGGCAATAGTCGACTGCACCCTTTCCGCAGAAGATAAAGAAACCACCACCAAACAGACCGAGCATGAATATCACCAGCCTCAGAAGGTAGCTACCCCACCTCCCGCCGAACCCCATACCAGACCACCCGAGCCTAAACCTGAGCCAGACACTGCTCCCCAACCGGTGGATGCTACCAATACCCCTGCACCGGAGCCCGGCAGTGAAATAGAACTACTCAGGCTGAACTGGAAAAAGGTCATTGAACAGGCACCACCGGATACCAAGAGAACGCCGGCCCTTGCCATCCTGAGAAGCGCCGGCGTTATGCCGGTGACAATTGAGAATGATACAGTAGTCCTATCTTTTAGATACCCGGTATTCAAGGAGAAACTTGAAGACCTGGAAAACCTTCGGGTAGCCGAACAGGTTATGAGCTCCTTCCTGGGGCGTCCCTGCCACGTACATTGTATCCTCGAAGACAACCATCTACTGAAGGCGGCATTAAAGATGGGCGCCGAAATCATTGATGCGGAGGAAAAATGAACTTATCCATGTTAAATCAAGCACGACAACTTAAATCAAAGCTGGACGAGGTCCAAAAAGAGCTGAGCAAAACCAGTATCGAAGCCGAATCAGGCAAAGGTGCCGTCAGGGTTACCGTCAACGGCCAGCAGAAAATACTCTCAATAAAAATATCGCCCGGGGTAATTGACCCCAAAAAGCCGGAACAACTGGAAGAATTACTTTTAGAGGCGATAAGTGAAGCCACCGCCAAATCTGAAAAGCTTGCCGCCAAGCGACTCGGTAAGCTAACCGGCGGCCTCAAAATCCCGGGACTAATGTAACCATATTTAAGGAGAGTTGAAAGTGGACCAGGGAGGTATACCGGCTGCCGACGCAATAAACAAGCTCATCCAGGAGCTGAACAAGCTACCCGGCATTGGGCCCAAAAGTGCCCAGCGCCTCACCTATTACCTGCTGCGTGCCCCCGATGAGCAGACCAGGCTCCTCGCCGAAGCAATACTGACCGTAAAACAGAAAATCACTTTATGCTCTGGTTGCTTCAATGTCACTGACTCCGACCCCTGCCCTATATGCCGCAGTGACCGGCGCGACCACAGCACCATTTGCGTTGTTGAACAGCCTCAGGACATATTGGCCCTGGAGCATACCGGGATTTACCAGGGGCTCTACCACGTGCTCCACGGCGCCATCTCGCCAACTGAGGGAGTAGGAGCCGGCGACGTAAGAATCAGGGAGCTTACCG
>CAZXWQ010000052.1:7751-9865 GCA_964644545.1 uncultured Dehalococcoidales bacterium
ATCTCGCCAACTGAGGGAGTAGGAGCCGGCGACGTAAGAATCAGGGAGCTTACCGACCGTCTACAGGGCGGTTCAGTAAAAGAGGTCATCCTGGGCACCAATCCCAACCTTGAGGGAGAGCAGACCGCCATGTACCTCAACCACCTCATCTCACCACTGGGCATCAGGGTTACCCGCCTCGCCCGTGGACTACCCTTCGGCACCGAACTCGAATACGCCGACGACGCCACCCTCACCCGTGCCATCGAAGGCAGGCAGGAGTTTTAACACTCCAAGTCATACTTATAAAAAGAGAAGTTTGAAGGGGCGAAGCCCCTTCAAACCCACCCTTCCACCTCTCCTTTCAAGGTTCTACCCTAAGGGGCGAAAGCCCAGAGGGAGAGGGGGACAAAGGTCGAAGACTCTTCGAGGGGTGAGGTTTACCTTAAACAAATATGGATAAAGGCAAAAGTTATTGATAATAGAACGCGAAGAAAAAACAACCTCAGACTTCGAAGGAACCATCATTGATATTGAGACTATCGGGCAATTCCGCAACCAGTACCCCGATTCAAGACGCTATATGCACATCCAGCTTGTTATCTTCGGATTTATCGATAGGCACGCCCTCCATATATTCTGTGCCCGGGGCATGGAAGCGCATAGTGAACTAAACAGAAAGACAGAAGAGCTTATCGAAGCCCTGCCAAGACCTTTCTACGCGTTCAACAGTGCATTTGAGCGCGGTGTTCTCTTCTACGAGCTCAGCAGGAAGATTGACTTCGACAGAGAACTCCAGGAAGGCCGTGAATCCAAGGCAAGTGCCCGCAGCTATCTGGGTATCCCCAACTACGATGACCCATTCTATGATAGTGGGTATCTGTGTATGATAGCCTGGGAAAATAGAGAGTTTGATAAAGCAATAGCCCACAATAGAGCCTGCCTGCTCAAAGAAAGAGACATCCTCCTCAAAAGAGGATTCAGAAAATCCGAAGAGCTTAGATTCGTCAGATAGATTTCTTACAAAAAGGAGGCACCATGATTGAGCGAGTCCACGAGCATATTGTTAGCGAACTCAACCAGAGCGCCCGCACCGATACCATCTTCATCCTCACCGCCATTATCCTTAACCTGCTGACCCTCGCCATCAATACCATCGCCGCCCAGTCAAGAGACAGCACTACCACAACTACTATAATGGGGATCTTTGTTTGCCTCATAATAGTCGTTAATATCGTCGCGGTATTCGGGCTACTTAAAGGCAAGCAAACCAGGGCCAAGCTGATAAATGGCCTGCTGAAGATGTACAAGGACCAGGGCGTGGATGGCTATTATGACGCTTCTCTCTTGAGCAACTATGATACCAGATACAACCTCTTCATTCTCACTGTTGTTGTTACCGGGCTGATAGCTATTGTAGTGCCATTTGTTTTGTTATCCGCTAACCTCACCTAGGTGCGCCTCAGGAGGCAAAACATGACAGGCAGATTTGGCGGATACGAAGACCAGGAGTTCGTCGCCGAGTTCTACGACCTCGCGTACGCACAGCGTAGAGACATCGACTTCTTCAAAGACTACTCCGAAAGAGCAAAAGGAAGAACTCTGGAGCTGGGTTGCGGCACCGGTCGCGTTCTCGTACCGACTGCTATCTCCGGGTGCGAAATAACCGGTCTCGACCTCTCGCCCCACATGCTGCAAAAGTGCCGGGAAAAACTGGATAAACAGCCGAAAGAGGTCCAGGAAAGGGTGAGGCTAATTCAGGGAAACATGACTGATTTCAAGACTGGCGAGATGTATGCGCTGATTACTATACCCTTTAGGGCTTTTCAACACCTTACTTCGGTTGAAGAACAAAAGGCCTGTCTTGACTGTGTTAACAAGCACCTTGCTCCCAGCGGCCTGCTCATCCTGGACCTCTTCCATCCCTTTCCCCCCAGATTGGTACACGACCCAAAGTACACAGTCGAGGTAGAAGACCTGCCTGAAATACAGCTACCCGATGGCAGGAGCCTCCGACGCACTACCCGGATAGCAGCTTACCACCGAGACCAACAATACAACGATGTGGAACTCATATACTATGTCACCCATCCTGATGGCAGGGCAGAAAGGCTGGTGCAGGCATTCCCTATGCG
>CAZXWQ010000053.1:0-7847 GCA_964644545.1 uncultured Dehalococcoidales bacterium
GGGCAGTAGTAAGTACCCCGGTTCCGCACAACTACCCGCTCAATCGGTCCGCCGCATACCGTACAACTCTTGCCGCCAAGTCCGTGGGCAACCTTGAACTCGAAGTGTGCCGTGCCCTCGGAGCCATCGGGCCGAAAGTAGGTATCAACGCTGGCTCCTTTGTTGCCAATCGCTGCACATAGTATCCGCCGTATAGCGCCGCAGAGGCGCTCGACCTCTTCTTGAGAGAGGCTGCCGCCTGCTCTTTGGGGGTGGATTCCAGCAGCAAACAGGGCTTCATCAGCATACATATTACCTATGCCGGCAATCAATTTCTGCTCTAAGAGAAGAGCCTTGATTGGTGCGGTGCGTTTTGCCAGCCGTTCAGCCAGCACATGAGCGGTAAAACCGGCTTCCAGTGGTTCCGGGCCGAGCTTGCGGTTAATATCACCGGTGTCCTTCGCCAGCCACATTGCACCAAACTTGCGGGGGTCGCGAAAGAAGATACCGGTATTATTGTCCAGGTGAATTATAGCCCGGGTAAACCTGGGTGACTCTGCTGAGTCTTGCCCAACAATCAGAGCCCCGGTCATTTTCAGGTGGACAATCCAGAGGTCGTAACTGCTCAGGCAGAAGATTAGATACTTGCCACGCCGGGTTATACCCGTTATTTCCTTCCCTGTGAGGTGGTGGCAAAAATCCTGGACCGGTAGCTGGCGCACTATCCCCTCCCAGAACAGGGTAATGCCGGTGATGTGGCGTCCCACGACATGGGGCAACAACTCGTTCTTTATCGTTTCTACTTCAGGAAGTTCCGGCATTTCCTGTTATTCCATCTCCCCCCAGTTACTGCCGGTCTTGGTATCTACCTTCAGCGGAACGCTTAGCTGTAACGCAGTGGACATCAGGTGGGGAACGAGATAGCTCATCTCTTCCAGTTCCTCCTCGGGCACCTCAAAGACAAGTTCATCGTGTACCTGTAGCAGCATCCTGCTTTTCAGTCGGCGCTTGTTTATCTCCCGGTACAGGTTAATCATAGCTACCTTAATGATATCAGCCGATGTGCCCTGCACCGGCATATTTATTGCCATGCGTTCCGCCGCTTCCCTTACCTGGCGGTTGGCGGAGTTGATTTCTTTAATTGAGCGTCTCCTGTCCAGTAGAGTTTTAACGTAGCCCATTTGCCTTGCCTGCTCTTTGGTGGACTCCAGGTACTGCTTTATCCCGGGGTACTTCTCAAAGTACGAAGCAATGAACTGAGCGGCCTCTTCTCGTGATAGCTCGGTTGCCTGCTCCAGCCCGTATTCACTCATCCCGTAGATGACTCCGAAATTGACCGTTTTTGCCACCCTTCGCATATCGGGTGTTACCTGCGAGGCGTCCACACTGAAAAGCTGGGCTGCGGTAGCAGCATGAATATCCTCGTCCCGCTGGAAGGCAGCTATCAGCATCTTATCCTGGGAAAGGTGAGCAAGGGAGCGGAGGTCAATCTGTGAATAGTCTGCACCCAGGAGGCGGGAGCCAGCCGGCACACTAAACGCCTGCCGGATTTCCTTCCCCACCTCACTGCGTATCGGGATGTTCTGCAGGTTGGGGTCACTGGAGGAAAGCCGGCCGGTAGTTGTTCTTGTCTGGTTAAAGCTGGTATGTATCCGTCCTGTCTTTGGATTGATTAGGCCAGGCAAAGAATCAACGTATGTCGACTTGAGCTTGGACAACTGGCGGTAGTCTAGGATAAATCCGGCTACGGGGTGGACCGGACGGAGCTCTTCCAGGACTGCAGCCGCGGTGGAATAGCTGCCACCTTTCTTGCGACCTGATGGCAGTTTCAGCTCTTCAAAGAGAACGGAACCCAGTTGCCGGGGTGAGTTGATATTGAACTGGTGGCCTACGCTGTTGTATATATCAGTCTCCAGCTTGAGTAGTTGCTCTCCCAGGCGGTGTGATATCTGTCTCAGCAAGTCTGTATCCAGGGCTATTCCATTCATTTCCATATGGAGAAGCACCGGCACCAGTGGCATCTCAACCTCAGCAAACAACTTCCACAGCCCTTGCTCTTTTAGCTCCGCCTCCAGCAATTCAGCCAGCCTTCGGGTCATATCGGCATCAGCACAGGCATAATCGGCCGCCTTTTCTATATCAACATGGGACATGGAGAGTTGCCTGGCACCAGAGCCGATGAGGTCGGAGATTGGTGTCATTTCAATGCCCAGCCTGTTGAAGGCAAGGGCTTTCAAGCCTAAGGATTGCTCGCTGAGAAGATAGGCCGCAATCATGGTGTCATATGCCATGTTGTTGACCGTTATCCCCTGCTCCGCGAGGACGGTCATATCATATTTACCATTATGGGCTACCTTGGCTACGGTGGCATCTTCAAAGAGAGGTTTGATTCGGTCGATAACCTGTTCCAGGGGTAGTTGCGCCACCTGTCCCAGTGTGACATGACCTACCGGAATATAGTAAGCCTCCCCCAGGTTCGCTGATAAAGAGATACCCACCAGTTGAACCAGCATGGGGTTGAGTCCGGTGGTCTCAGTGTCAAAGGCAAAGGACCCAGCCGCCGATAGACGGTTCAGGAGGTCGTCAAGGGTGGGGATGGTATTGATGATGTGATAGTCTTGCCGGGACGGTGGTTCAGACTTGACTCCGGTGGTAGTTTTGTCTATTACCTCTGCCACTTCGGGCAATTTGGGCAGTAGGCTGGAGAATTCAAGCTCACGGAAAAACTCGATTACCCTTTCTCGGTCGTAATGGCTGGTCTGGCAGTCATCCAGTTTCAGGGTGACCGGTGCTTCAGTAACAATAGTAGCTAGTTCTTTACTCTGATGGGCTATACCTTCGTTTTCCCGTAATACAGTCTGGAGCTTGGCAGGGGTTACCTCGTCAATATGGGAATAGATTTGCTCTATTGGGCCAAATTGCTGGATGAGCCTGGCAGCGTTAACCTTTCCAATGCCGCGAACACCGGGAATATTATCCGAGGGGTCACCCAGTAAAGCCTTATAGTCAGTAATATGCTCTGGCTTGACACCGTATTTATGATATACTGTCTCCTCATCATAGAGGTCGCTGCTGGTGAAGGTTCCTCTTGGTCCCGGGTAGAGCACCTTCACCTTTTGCGACACGAGCTGCATGGTATCGGCATCGCCGGTAACGATTACAGTGTCAATTCCCTGTTCGCTTGCCTGGCGGCTGAGTGTGCCCAGGATATCGTCTGCCTCGTAGCCGTCCAGTTCAAATATGGGTACACGGAAGGCTTCAACCAGCTCCTTTACCCGTCCCATTTGCCTGGTTAATTCATCAGGAGTGGGGGGGCGTTGTGCCTTGTACTGGTCAAACATTTTGTGTCTGAAGGTCGGTGCTTTCGTATCAAAGGCAATAGCGTAATGAGTTGGCTCCAGGTCATCTAATGCCTTGAGTAGCATACTGCAAAAGATATAGACGGCACTGGTCACCTCGCCTGTTTTGGTTGTGAGCGGTCGAGTGTTTGCCATAGCGTGATAGGCACGGTGCACCAGATTATTGCCATCGAAGAGCAAGAGCCGTTGCTTCTTCATAGGCTAATTATAACAGAGTGTGGGAGATGGCAGAAGGAGTTAAGACCTATGTTGACGAATTTGGGTCTGTGGTATAATTTAAAACAATAAGAAGGGTGGTGATGAGTATGGGCTTACAATTAAGGCTATATCTGCTACTGGGACTACTGCTTGCCATCCTGTATGCCGTTATTCTGGCTATATCCCGTGCTATAGGTGCAGGTGGTTTTGTTGCCTACGCTGCCATTGCAGTGGGGCTTGTGTTTTTTCAATACCTTATCGGGCCCAACATAGTAGGCTGGATTATGAAGGTCAAATATGTCTCGGAGAAGGATGAACCGGAACTGCATCGGATGGTCGGTGAGCTAGCCAAGGAGGCTGGCATAAAGAAGCCCAGGGTTGGTATTTCCGAACTGTCCATACCCAATGCCTTTGCCTATGGCAGGATGCGGGCGGATGCCAGGATCTGCGTTACACGTGGAATAATGAGGCTGCTCAACCAGGATGAACTGAAGGCTGTACTGGGTCATGAGATGTCGCACGTAAAGAACCGCGACATGCTGTTTATTACTCTGCTCAGTGTGTTGCCCCTCATCTGCTACTATATTGCGCTTAGTTTTATGTGGTCGGGCATGTTTGGTGGTAGGAGCCGGAGCCAGGGTGGTGGCAATCCACTGCCCCTTATCGGGCTCGGTATGCTCATCCTCTATTTCATTACCAACCTGCTGGTGCTGTACGGCTCCCGTATCAGGGAGTACTATGCTGACCGGGGAAGCGTTCAATTGGGCAATCGGCCCCGTCACATGGCTACCGCTCTCTACAAGCTGTCCTACGGAAATGCCAGAGTAGATAAGGAAGAGCTCAAGAGGGTTGAAGGGGTGAAAGCCTTCTTCGTCAATGACCCGTCACGGGCGCTGAGAGAGGTCAGGGAGCTTAGAGAGATAGATACTGATATGAGCGGGACAATAGATACCAGCGAGCTTGAAGACCTGAGAGGGAAATCGGTGCGCCCCAGCATTGGCAGCCGGTTGATGGAGCTTTTTAGCACCCATCCCAACATGCTGAAGCGAATAAAGCACCTTTCAACACTGACGTTCGGGCAGACCCCTTTGAGTCATTAATTGAGGAAGGTTTCTCTGCATACTTGGAAAGCAGGATGCAGAAGCGTATTATATTAAACAGGGTATCATATCTCTGAAACCCATAACTTGTTAAGTCGGCTATTCTTACCCGTATCTTAAGGAAGGTATGTCTGTTAACAGTTACAGCATGGAGCAGGAACGCGTTACCATGTTTGCCGGCAAGGGTGGCGTCGGCAAGACAACCTGCGCCGGGGCTACTGCTCTCCATTATGCGTTCCTTAATCAACCAACATTGGTTATATCAACAGACCCGACCCCGTCGCTATCGCATATCTTTGAGGTAGAAGACAAACGGAAGCCGGCAGAGGTGCTGGAGGGGCTATATCTTGCTGAGCTTGGTATCGAAGAAGTAAAACAGTTGTGGGATAGAAAGTTTGGCAAGGAGGTTTACGAGGTTTTTTCTTCGTTTGTCTCGGTTGGCTACGAGGAGTTTGTTGATTTTATTGCTTCAATTCTGCCGGGCTTAAGTGATGAATTCATGGTCGATTACATAAAGGAGCTGGCCCAGGAAAAGAAGTACCGGCACATCGTCTGGGACACTGCTCCTCTGGGACAGACCCTCGGCTTGCTTGAAACCCCGGCTATGCTTCGAGAACACCTGAGACCCGCCCCCCGCATATATTCAAGGCTGAAGCTTGGTAAGGCAACGAGGAAACCGGTGCTGGATATTATCAAGGGGTGGGAGAGTTTGTCCGCTGAAGATATGGACTTTCTCAGGTATGGAGTGAGGTTCGTCATTGTTACCATACCGGAGGCACTGGCTATCGAGCAGCTTGACAACATCTTCGACGAATTCGGTAAGTACGGGTTTAAGGCTGACCAGCTAGTGATAAACAATGTGGTTAAGGAAGTCGGTAGCTCAAGCTTTCTTCAGGCTAAGGCTGACCAGCAGCAGACCTACATTGACCTCCTCTACCACAGGTATCAGAGTATGCAGCTCCTTGAAGTGCCCCTGTTTCCCCACGAAATAAAGGGGATAGATAGATTAAAAGAGGTTGAGAGAAGCCTCTTCGGATAGGTGATTGAGTAGAGCCGCTAGAAATCACTGGGCGTGATTTTCCGGATAGGTCTCAGGTAAGACGTATTATTGTGCTCGGTGAGTATGAATTTTCCGTTTTCATAAACGAAAGTAGTTATTCCGCAGGTGTCCTGCTTGATATCCCAGAAGTGGGAGTTGTCCAGCCCCAGTAGAGCACATATCAGTACCTTATTCACTACCCGGTGGGCCACCAGAACAACAGTACTCTCATATCTGGATGTTACCTCGTCAACCACACCAGTAGCTCTTTCTATGACCTCATCCAGGCTCTCACCGTCCGGCATCCTTACCTGCTGAGGGTTCCGGGTCCATTCCGCATAAAGCTCTTTATATTTTTCTTGCACCTCTCGGTGGGGCAGGCCCTGCCATTTACCGAAGTTGAAATCTATCAGAAGGGGGGTAATTTCTACTTCAAGGTTGTGATGGCGTGCAATCGCTTCGGCTGTCTTTAGCGCCCGCTTCAACGGGCTGGAGTAAATGGCGTCAATCTCTCTGCTGCCCAGGTATTCAGCCAGTAGTCCAGCCTGTTTAGTGCCGGTTTCATCCAGTTCAATATCAATCCTTCCCCTGAATACCTCTGCCACATTCCACTCGGTTTGCCCGTGTCTGGCTATAATAATTTCTGTCATTTCATCAGTTCAAAGTGTTATTTTTTCACTGTTATTATTACGCTCTGCCAGTCTTGGCTTCATACCCAGCGAATAAAGTATTGCCACTATCTTAGGTTTCATTGCTTCAGTAGCCAGGAAGAGATGACTATGACACTTACAATCACTGGAGCCAAAGCCGGGGATGCAATCAAAGTGGGAGTCAAGAGCCTTAGCAATGGTGCATTCCGCCCTGTCCCTGGTCTCACAGATGATTATATCATCAACCCTCGCCTTCTGAAGGAGATAGTCAATGTGCCAGTGAAGTTTCTTGTCGATTTTAAGATGACGGCTGACTCTGGCTTCGACCCCGCCCAGAGCTGAGCCTACATAGGCATAGTAACCAGGAGGGAAATGTATAGGCTTCAGGCTGCCTACGGTAATTGTCTGCTCTCCTGAGAGTTTAATGAGCAGGATATAGATTCCCTTCACTGAGCATACACTGCTGGTCTAGAGTTTCTCTGACAGCTCGCGGTACCCGATAAGCTTGCTTATAGCCTTGGAAGCAGCCTCGACACCGGTGAATACCGGTATCCCTGCCTTTAGAATCTTCTGCCGGGCCTCGAGCACAGCCTCTATAGTATGGGTATGACCGCCGGTGTAAATGGCGGCTGCTATCGGCTTGGTCAGGGTTTTAGCAGTTGCGGAAAGAGCTTCCGCTGCCCTGGTCACTTGCTGGGGCAGGTCAGACTGACGCCCTCCGTAGACGTCTACCGCCAGCTGAATTATGATGAAGTCTGTTTCAGGGTCAGAGTCGACTATACTCAGTCCCCTGGTATAGAACTCGGCGGCACCACCCATACCGTAGGTGGTCTCTACAGGATTTCTGACGGCGGCACCGGCCTCAGGAATAATCTTCTCCAGTTGGCTTATAGTATCGGGATGGAAGGGGGGTACTTTCAGTCCAGCGCGCTCGCAGATGTCGGCGGCGATAACTCCTATGCCACCACCCCTCCCCACCATAGCAGCCCTCCGTCCCTTAGGATATGGCATGTGGAGCAGGGCCAGTATCACATCACTGACGTCATCCATGGTATTGGCGGAGATAGCTCCGGTCTGCTTGAAGAAGGCATCCCAGATTGTCTTAGACCCTGCCAGTGAAGCGGTGTGGGAAACGGCAGCTCCAGCCCCACTCTCAGTTAGCCCCGCCTTCAAGATTACTACCGGCTTAGCCTTCAGGCATTTCTTTATTGCTTCCAAGAACCTGCGCCCATCCCCAACTCCCTCGGTATAGCAGGCGATTATCTTGGTTTCCACGTCATCGGCCAGATACTCCAGGAAGTCGTGGGCATCGAGGTCTATAGCGTTTCCATAGCTAATTACCTTACTGAAGCGAATACCAACATCATCAGCCAGGAAAATAAAGCGCATGGCCTCTGCCCCTGATTGTGATACGAAGGCAACATTACCCGGTTCCCTGGGGAAATCTGGATTGAAGGTCAAGCCTGACGCTGGACAGTAGATGCCCATGCAGTTCGGGCCGATGACACGTACCCCTCCCGCC
>CAZXWQ010000053.1:7947-9863 GCA_964644545.1 uncultured Dehalococcoidales bacterium
GCCACCCACCCTGCTTCCTGATTAGTGGTTGAAGCACCAATAATAGCTACAGATTTCGGGTAAAAAACGGTGTCCATTGGGAGAGGTTCTTCCGATGACAATGACAATTACCTCCCTGTCAGGATTAACCGTGGTTAAGAAAGTATGGCATCGCTACGTTAAATTGTCAATAGTTTTAGGGAGTGATTCACCTGTATTTCTATCCGGTTTCCTGTTTTTCTTCTTCGGTTGTCTGCGGCTGTTCTATCTTCTCAACCTCAATGGTACATTCCGTTACCAGCGCCGCGAAAGCACCCAGGGCGGCCAGAATCGGAGCGGCCAGAATTGTTATTGCCGCTGCCGGGGCGCCTATTGATAGAGGAATCTCCAGCACGGTCCGCTCTTCGTGCAGCAGGCGTACCTTTCTGATATTGCCCTCATGGATGAGCTGCTTGACCTTTTCAATCAGTTGATTTCCCTTTATGTTAAACTTCTCGGTAGTCATTGATAACCTCCCTCTTAATCATAACACTATTGTATATAATTAACCTCGCAAATTCCAGCAAACTATTAAAGCTAGCGTCTATGTTGACAGGTAGTACATCAGGGTTGTAGTTTAGGTATATAAAGAGCGGGCCGGTCGATATTGTTTTCGTAAAAGAAAGGGGGCAGAAGATGAAGGTTTGTATCGTTGGCGGTGGTGGTGGTGCTAGCAATGCGGCTAATGTAATCCGCCGTTTGAGCAATGAAGCTCAAATCGACATATTCAACAAGAGGAATTACATGGGAATTCAGCCCTGTGAAATCCCCTTCGTCCTCAGTGGGGCTCTACCCTCGTGGGAGGATACCTATGTGTTCCGGGAGCGATTCTACAAGGAACGAAATATTAATGTTCATCTCAGCACCGAGGTAACCGAAATAATCAGGGATGAAAAGCGGTTGATAGCCGGGGGCGAAAGCTATGAGTATGATAAGGTAATTCTGGACCTGGGCGCTATCCCTGTTACGCCCCCTATTCCGGGAGTAGATGGTAAGAATGAATTTGTCCTCAGCACCAATATGGAGACTGGCAAGGTGCTTGAGGAAGCTATGTCCAAGTATTCCACTGCCGCTATCATTGGTGTCGGGCAAATCGCTCTGGATGTTGCCGGCGCATTGAAGGCGAGGAACTATGAGAAGATATACCTTCTGGGCAGGTCAGACCGCCTTCTACGGGCATATCTGGACAAGGATATGGCGGAAAGGGTTGAGAGCCGGGTCTCAGAGCAGGGCATCGAGTTAATACTGTCAGCCGGGATAAACAGCATTGCAAGTCGTAGCGGTAAAAAAGTCATCTCTCTTCCCGATGCTGAACTGGAAGTAGACTTTGTCTTTTTTGGCACCGGCTCGGCTCCAAATGTGGAATTAGCTCAGAAAGCGGGCATTACAATAGGCGAGTCTGGAGCCATTGCCGTTAATGAGTATCTTCAGACCAGTGACCCGGATATCTATGCCATTGGCGACTGCATGGAGAACCGGGATAGAATTATCGGGCGAAAAAGGACCTACCAGACGGCTACCTCGGGGGCTACAACGGGAAGATTAGCTGCTAGGAACCTGGTCCTGGGTAATGTTGTGCCGTATCACGGAACGGTGATGCCGTTTATCACCGAGGTTTTTGGTCACCAGGTGGGCACGGTTGGCTTCACCGAAAGCTATGCTCGGGAAGAGGGACTGGATGTTGTCTCCCACGTGATGTCCACCGCTACCCGGCGGCGGTCATTCGGGGGTAAGCCTATCCATATAAGGCTTGTTGCCGAGCGTAAGACCAGGACCCTGGTCGGAGCGCAGATTATCTCCGAGGAGACGGTAGGCGGCAAGGTTGACCGACTCGCTGTGGTAATCGGTGAGAGGATTCCGCTTCAGAGGCTGGCCCTGACCGATACCTGCTATTCACC
>CAZXWQ010000054.1:0-3963 GCA_964644545.1 uncultured Dehalococcoidales bacterium
TAAGTGGGGTTTCGTCCACAAGCAGGGGCCGTCCCCACGGGACGGCTTTTTTTATAAAAACAAATAGCCAGGGGGAACAGGGGGAAAAATGAGAAGCGATGTAGTCAAGAAGGGTGTGGAACGCGCTCCGCACCGCTCGTTATTGTACGCTCTGGGTGTAACGCGGGCGGAGATGAGTAAACCCTTTGTTGGTATTGTCAACAGCTTCAGTGATATTGTCCCCGGCCACATAAATCTCCGCGATATTGCCGCAGCAGCCAAGGAAGGGGTATATAGTGGCGGCGGTGTTCCCTTTGAGGTTAATACCATTGCTGTCTGTGATGGTATCGCCATGAATCACCCCGGCATGAAATACAGCCTGCCCAGCCGTGAGCTAATCGCCGATTCGGTAGAGACTGTCGTTGAGGCACACGCTTTTGATGCCCTCGTATTTGTCACCAATTGCGACAAAATAGTCCCCGGGATGTTGATGGCTGCGGTACGTCTGAACCTGCCGTCTATCTTCATTAGCGGTGGCCCGATGCTGGCTGGAACTCTTGGCATCGATGACAGGGTGGATAAAGTCGATGTCAGCTCTGTCTTTGAAGCTGTGGGCAGGGTTACTGCCGGACAGATGACTGAGAAAGAACTGGCTCAATTAGAGCAGGTCGCCTGTCCCGGTTGCGGCTGCTGCTCCGGGATGTTCACCGCCAACACTTTGAATTGCGCCACTGAAGCTATGGGCATGGGTCTACCCGGACACGGCACTATTCCAGCCATTGATGCCAGAAGGCGCCAGCTAGCTAAAGAGGCAGGCAGGCAGGTTATCGAGCTTCTGACTAATAATATTTGCCCCCGGGATATTATCAACAATAATTCTATTCATAACGCTTTTACCGTTGATATGGCGCTGGGTGGCAGCACCAACTCGGTGCTCCACCTTGCTGCAATAGCCCATGAGGCCGGGATTGACTTACCATTGACAATGATTAACGAGATAAGTGAGCGCACCCCTACCCTCTGCAAGCTGAGGCCAGCCGGCAATTATCATGTTGAGGATTTGGACCGTGCCGGTGGCATATCGGCGGTAATGAAAGAGCTGGGCAAGCTATTGAATCTGGATGCAAAGACAGTATCAGGAAAATCTTTAAGAGAGGGCATCGCTGACAGCCGCGCTGTGGATACAGACGTTATCCGCTCCCCGTCCACAGCACACTCGGCAGTAGGCGGCCTTGCCATCCTTTTTGGTAATCTGGCACCGGAGGGAGCCGTGGTTAAGAGGTCGGCAGTGCTTCCTGAAATGATGGTGCACCAGGGGCCAGCCAGGGTCTTTGACTCTGAAGAGGAGGCCACCGAGCAAATAATGGCTGGCAGTATAAAAAGCGGTGAAGTGGTAGTTATTCGCTATGAAGGACCAAAAGGCGGCCCCGGCATGAGGGAAATGCTCACCCCCACCTCCCTCCTCAGTGGTATGGGAATGGATAATGAGGTAGCCCTGATAACTGACGGCCGTTTTTCCGGGGCAACCCGCGGTGCCGCCGTCGGGCATGTTTCCCCTGAAGCCGCCAGCCGGGGACCCATCGCTGCTCTGAAGGACGGGGATATTATCCGCATTGATATTCCAAGCTACAAGCTTGAGGTACAGCTCACCGATAGCGAGATATCCCGGCGCCTGGCATCCCTTGCCGAGTTTGAACCGAAAGTAAAAACGGGCTACCTCAGACGTTATACTGAAAAGGTGTGCTCAGCCAGCACTGGAGCAGTGTTTATGTAACAGTAGCTGTTGAATTTCTTGCCTGTTTGGTTATAATTATAGAAATTCATGGCATGCAACCCGTAACTCGATATTAGATAGCGTTGATAAACAGAATCTTACTGTTAGACAGGACTAGGAGGAAATAAGGAGCACTACTATGAAAATGACCGGTGCCCAGATTATACTGGATGGCTTCGTAAAGGAAGGGGTAGAGGTCATCTTTGGCATCCTCGGGGGGGCTATCTTACCCCTGTATGATACCTTCCCTCAATACCCTCAGCTCCATCACGTCCTGGTGCGACACGAACAATGTGCCGCCCACGCCGCTGATGGCTATGCCCGCGTTACCGGAAAGGTAGGAGTGTGTATGGCTACCTCCGGTCCAGGAGCTACCAACCTGGTAACCGGTATCGCTAATGCTCACCTCGATTCATCCCCCATAGTAGCCGTAACCGGCCAGGTAGCCCGTCCCTTTATTGGCAAGGACGCCTTCCAGGAAACAGATATAACCGGTATCACCCTGCCAATAACCAAACATAACTACCTCGTCCGTGACACAGGTTCGCTAGCCAAGGTAATAAAGGAAGCCTTCTATCTGGCCAGAACCGGAAGGCCCGGGCCGGTGCTTATTGATGTACCCCGCGACGTCTTTATGGAGCAGGTGGAATACCACTACCCGAGCAAACTGGACTTGCCCAGTTATAAACCAACCCTCCGGGGTCACCCGGCTCAGATTAAGAAGGCAGCCAGGCTCATCAATGAAGCCCGTCAGCCCCTTATTATTGCCGGACGGGGGGTAACTATCTCACAGGCCTATTCGGAGCTCAGACAGCTGGCTGAGACAGCACAAATACCGGTGGTTACCACTCTACTGGGCATTAGCTGCTTTCCCGAGTCTCATGTTCTGAGCTACGGTATGATAGGAATGCACGGCATGGCTTACGCCAATATAGCAGTAGATACCGCCGACCTCATTATTGCCATCGGGATGAGGTTTGATGACCGGGCCACCGCCAAGGTAAGTGCCTTCGCCCCTCGCGCCCGTATTATCCATATTGATATTGACCCCGCGGAAATTGGTAAAAACGTGCGCGTAGATGTGCCAATAGTTGGCGATGTGAAGACTGTCCTCAAAGAACTGAACAAGCAAACAAGTACTACTGAGCACATTGAGTGGCTTGAGTATCTCGAGGACTTTCGCAAGCAACACCCGTCAATAGATATCAGAGACAGCCAGGGACTCCTGCCTCAGCTTGTCGTCCGCAAGATATATGAGGTAACCCAGGGAGAGGCTACTATAATTACGGGGGTAGGACAGAACCAGATGTGGGCAGCCCAACACTACCTGTATGACAAACCAAATACATTCATCTCATCAGGAGGCCTGGGCACAATGGGCTTCGGGCTACCAGCCTCTGTAGGAGTCAAGGTAGGTCGCCCTGATAGCCCGGTATGGTGTATTGACGGTGATGGCAGCTTCCAGATGACCATACAGGAATTAGCTACTATACAACAGGAAAGACTTGCCATTAAGATAGCTATAATGAACAACGGCTATCTGGGGATGGTACGGCAATGGCAGGAGCTATTCTACGAACGACGCTATGTAGCCACCCCACTAAGCGGACCAGATTTCGTCAAGGTTGCCCAGGCATACGGAATTCCGGGGCTGAAGGTTACGCGCAAGGAAGACGTGGTTCCCGCCATTGAGCAGGCTATGACAGCACAGGGTCCCTTCTTAATTGACTTCGCCATAGAACCAGAGGAAAATGTATATCCCATGGTGCCGCCGGGAGCTTCTTTAGCCGAGCTCCTGGAAGAGCCTAAAAAAGAGGAGGCAATATGGCCACAACGAAGCACACCCTAGTCGCCCTGGTGGAGGATAAGCCCGGAGTGCTCAACCGGATGGCAAGCCTTTTTCGAAGGCGTGGGTTCAACATTGAAAGTATTGCCGTCGGGCACAGTGAAATGCCCCATCTTTCACGCATGACCATTGTCGTTAATGGCGCCGCTACTATGGTGGAGCAGGTCAGAAAACAGCTGGACAAGCTTATCGTCACTATAAAAGTGTCAGATATTACCAGCGATGACATGGTTGCCCGCGAACTAGCATTGATTAAGGTAAGAGCCACCTCTACTACCCGAAGCGAGATTATGCAGATTGTGGATATATTCAGGGCAAACATAGTGGATGTCGCCTCTGATTCGGTAACCGTTGAGGCTACCGG
>CAZXWQ010000054.1:4063-9809 GCA_964644545.1 uncultured Dehalococcoidales bacterium
ATATTGATTTCACCTGCTTAGTCGTGTAATCTATTATTGAAACCACACATCGGAGGTGTAAAATGTACCATAAGATGCTCGTTCTACTGGATGGTTCAGAGTTAGCTGAAGTAGTCTTTCCCTACACAAAAGAACTTGCCGGGAGAATGGACCTGGATATAATTCTACTTCATGTTTACGGCCCGGCAGTACGCGACTTCGCCCCCATGCATCAAGCATATATCGAACGCTCGGCCAGGACAATAAGGCATCAGGCACAAGAAGTACGGGAAAAGTTGGGCATTGAACCGGGAGCTAAACCCCTGAAAATCCGGGGCGAAATTGCTATGGGCTACCACGCCGACGAAATCCTGCGTTACGCTGAGGAGAATGCCGTCGACCTCATCCTCATGGCAACCCACGGTCGCTCTGGAATTAAGCGTTGGGTCATGGGAAGCGTGGCTGATAAAGTACTACAGGCAACCAAGGTACCGGTGTTGCTTGTTCGCGCCGGGCTTGAAGAAGAAACCCCCTATGACCAGTGGCCAGAGAAGACAATAATTGTCCCGCTTGATGGTTCAGAAATGGCGGAGTCGGTGCTTCCCTATGTTGAAGCACTGGCTAAACAACGTGCTACTGAGCCAACCAATGTGGCTTTACTCAGGATTTGCGAGCCACCGGTTACACCGTCTTATTACTCTCCGGAGCTCTCCGGTGTGCCCCTCAACTGGGGGGAGTTTATGGAGCAGGAAACAGCCAGGTGCAAGCAGGCATCTGGTGATTATCTGGCCAATATAGCAAAGCCACTCACTGATAAAGGTATCAGTGTACAACCACAGGTGCTGGTGGGTAAAGCCGCTGACGAGATTGTTGATTTCGCCAACAAGAATCCGTTCAGCATAATCGTTATGGTAAGCCACGGGCGCTCCGGTCTCAAACGACTAGTCTACGGCAGTACCGCTGAGAGTATTTTACTGGGCGTTACCTGTCCGATGCTCCTGGTAAGGTCACATTAGCCTTACCCATTACTAAAATAATGAGGAGGAATAACCATGGCTACAATATATTATGACAGTGATTGCGATTTGAAACTGCTTGAGGGGAAGGTAATTGGCATCGTTGGCTACGGAAGTCAGGGGCATGCCCAGGCTCAGAACCTAAGAGACAGTGGCTGCCAGGTGATAGTAGCTGAGCTGGAAGGAACTCAGGGCTGGAGCGCTGCTAAAGAGGCTGGTTTCAAGGTAGTAACCGCGGCTGAGGCTTCCAGAGAAGCCGATATCATCGTCATGCTGGCCCAGGACCAGTTCCATCGAGACATATATTATCAATCAATCGAAAAGGGCCTTGTTGCTGGCAATATGCTGATGTTTGCTCACGGTTTCAGTATCCACTACGTTCAGATTGTCCCACCGCCCGATGTTGATGTCACTCTGATAGCTCCCAAGTGCCCTGGTCATATGCTGAGGCAACTCTACACTGAGGGTATGGGACCACCAGCAATAATCGGCGTCCACCAGGATGCTTCAGGTCAAGCAAAGGATATAGCCCTCGCCTATGCCAGGGGCATCGGCTGTAGCCACGCCGGCGTCATAGAAACCACCTTTGCCGAAGAGACCGAAACCGACCTCTTCGGTGAGCAGACAGTATTGTGCGGAGGAGTTACCTCCCTGATTAAAGCCGGCTTTGAGACACTCGTCGAGGCTGGCTACCAGCCGGAAATAGCCTACTTCGAAATCCTCCATGAGCTGAAGCTTATTGTTGACCTGATTTACCAGGGCGGCCTCAGCTACATGCGCTATTCCGTTAGCGATACCGCTGAATACGGCGACCTTACCCGTGGGCCAAGGGTTATTGACGATATGGTCAAGGACGAGATGGCACAAATCCTGGCCGAGATTCAGGACGGTAGCTTTGCCAAAGAGTGGATTCTGGAAAACCAGGCAGGCCGTCCCGTCTACAATTCCCTCAAGCGCATCGAGGAGGAACACCTCATTGAAGAGGTCGGCACCGAACTCCGCCAGATGATGCCCTGGCTGAAGGGGAAATACTAAAAGGAGGGATGCGATGCCTGAAGAAGTGAAATCTGCTCCCCAGGCTACAACGATAGCGGTATCGTTTATTAAAAAGTATCGTTTTACTGCACGGCCACTTAAAGCTGTTCGGGAAAATGATGCCTGGTCGGTGGAAATTGATGTAGGACCCCTGAAACCCGTAATTGCTAAAATCAAATTAGATGCCAAATCTGGAGAAATTTTAGAGTATAACATACCTGAATAGGTAACAAGTAGTTGGAAGTAAAAAAGAGAATCAATAGGTACAGAACTCAAAGCATTCATTATTTTGAGAATGCCCTTTACTTCATCGATGCTGGTGACGCTGAGAAAGCTAGCGAATTCCTGTGGGGAAGCCTATCTCAGGCCCTAAAAGCAGTGGCTGCAAGCAGGGATGAAAGGCTGAGGAGCCATAAAAGAATCAGAGATTATGCAATGGAGTTGGCCAGGATACTCGGAGATGATAGTATACGGCATACGTTCATTAGTGCCCAGTCACTACACAGCAACTTCTATGAATCAGGGCTATTGTTAGAGGACGTTATTAATGGTGCTGAGGATGTGAAGGCAACAGTCAGTAAACTACTCAGCTTTATTCCAGAAGAGGAAGCAACGAAGGACAATTAACCAGGGAAATACTTGATTAAATCACAAACAGGCAGAAAATTTTGAGCACAAAGAATAATACCCTGATAATACGTTTCCGTAAATCTACCCTTGCTGGGAGAGATAAACTCATCCTTACTGGCCCCTCTCTATTCCAGGGGAGGGGGTAAACACGGTTGATTAAAAAGTAAGGAAGGAGAAATCAATCTTGAGGGTTGTTTCTCCCGGGGAGTATAACCATGGATAAAGTAATCATCTTTGATACCACACTACGAGACGGGGAGCAGGCAGCCGCTGGTGCTCTGAATGTCCAGGAAAAACTTGAGATAGCCCGTCAACTGGAGAAACTGGGTGTCGACGTTATTGAGGCCGGCTTTCCCGTAACCTCTCCCGGTGACTTCGAGGCAGTAAGCGTTATTGCCAGAGAGGTTCGCAACCCCATAATCTGTGTTCTGACCCATGCTAACCTTGAGGCTGTAGACCAGAGCTGGGAGGCGGTTAAGGGGGCTGAGCGACCGCGAATTCACATCGTCCTGTCATCTTCAGACATTCACCTCTTCTATCAACTCAGAAAGAGCCGCCAGGAAATTATGGAGATGTCCTGCAATACGGTAGCCCGCGCCAGGAAATACTGTGACGATGTCGAGTTTTCCGCAATGGACGCCAGCCGCACCGAGCCTGAATACATCTACGAATTATTGAAGGCAGTCATTGACGCTGGCGCCACTACCGTCAATATCCCTGATACCGTAGGTTACGCCATGCCTGACGAGTTTGGCGACCTTATTGAAGGCATCTTTAAAAACGTACCGAATATTGAGCGAGCCGTCGTCAGTGTTCACTGCCACAATGACCTCGGCATGGCTGTCGCTAATAGCCTGGAAGCACTCAAACGGGGGGCAAGACAGGTCGAGGGCACCATCAATGGCATCGGGGAAAGAGCCGGCAATGCCTCCCTTGAAGAGATTGTCATGGCTATCAAGACCCGCCGGGACTTCTATGACCTGACCACCAGTATTGAAACCACTCAAATCTATAAAACCAGCCGTCTGGTAAGTGAGCTGACCGGCTTCCCGGTGCAGCCCAACAAGGCTATTATTGGTGCCAACGCCTTCCGCCATGCTTCCGGCCTCCACCAGGACGGTGTCATCAAGTCGCCAATCACCTTCGAAATAATGGACCCCAAGACCATCGGTATGCCCGCCAGTAGTCTCGTGCTGGGCAAGACCAGCGGACGTCACGGCTTTAGAGAGCGGCTGGCAGAACTGGGCTACAGCCTGTCTAAGGAAGACCTTGAGCGCGCCTTTTCCACCTTTAAAGAGCTGGCTGATAAAAAAAGAGAGGTTACCGATAAGGATATTGAGTCCCTTGTTGCCGAGGAGCACCGTACTGCATCCGAAACCTACCACCTCGACCGCGTCCAGGTATCCTGCGGCGACCGGGGTATTCCCACCGCCGCCGTCAGGCTCATCAACCCCGCTGGACAGGTACTGGCTGACGCCGCTCTGGGCACAGGACCGGTTGACGCCGTGTACAAGGCCATTAACAGGTTGGTAGGGGTGCCTAATGAGCTTACCGAGTTTACCGTCAAATCAATTACCGAGGGTATTGATGCCATCGGTGAGGTGCTGGTAAGAATAGAAAGCGAGGGGACAACATATACCGGGCGAGGTGCTGATACCGACATTATTGTCGCCAGTGCCAAGGCATATATGAATGCCCTTAATCGACTGCTGGTTGCTAATAACAGAAAAACGGCTGGATAAGTCTATCATCGGATACCGAGATGACAATCGGATTATCCATATTACTCGCTTCACGCACAACCGGATGATAGCCTTTTTCAGCCCCACTCACATTATTAGTTGATAAAGAAAGGAAACTAAATTGACCCTAGCTGAAAAGATACTTGCTGAACACACTACAAAGAAAAAAGTAAGCCCCGGCGAATTCATAAACGTCAGGGCAGACCTGATTCTGGCCAATGACATTACCGCCCCTATTGCCATCAGGGAGTTCCGCCGCCTCGGCGTGAATAAGGTATTTGACCCCGCAAAAATAGTGATGGTGGCTGACCACTTCGTGCCCAACAAGGATATTATCTCCGCCGAGCAAGCCAAGGTGATGAGAGAATTCTGTTACGAGCACGGGATACTGCACTTTGATGTCGGGCAGATGGGTATTGAGCACGCCCTGCTCCCTGAGCAGGGCCTGGTACTGCCCGGAGACGTAGCTATCGGGGCTGATTCGCACACCTGCACCTATGGTGCTCTTGGTGCCTTCGCCACCGGCATGGGCTCAACTGATATCGCCGCCGCCATGGCTACCGGTGACATCTGGATGAAGGTCCCGACTACCATCAAGTTCGTCTATCACGGCAGCCTGCCACAATGGGTAGGAGGCAAGGACTTAATCCTCTATACCATCGGTAATATCGGTGTTGATGGTGCCCTTTATACCGCAATGGAGTTCACCGGCGAGGCAGTGGATACCCTGCCCATGGACGGACGATTCACCATGGCTAATATGGCTATTGAGGCCGGTGCCAAAGCCGGAATCTTCAGGGTTGATGGCAAAACACTTGACTATGTTAAGCCCCGTGCCAGACGCCACTATACCGTTTATGAACCGGATGCCGATGCCGAATATTCGCAGGTTATTGAGTACGATGTTTCGTCCCTGGAGCCGCAGGTTGCCCTGCCCCACTCACCGGCTAACACGAAACCGGTTAGCCAGGTGGGCAATATAGAAATAGACCAGGCGGTAATCGGCAGTTGCACCAACGGCCGCCTTAGCGATTTGCAGCTCGCTGCCAGTATATTGAAAGGAAGAAAGGTAAACCAGAAAGTGCGGTGCATTATTATCCCGGCAACTCAGCAGATATATCTTGATGCCCTCAGTGAAGGGCTGATAGAGGCATTTATTAGGGCTGGGGCAGTGGTCAGCACCCCCACCTGCGGCCCCTGCCTCGGGGGATACATGGGCGTTCTCGCAGCAGGGGAACGCTGTGTCTCCACCACCAACCGCAACTTCGTCGGCAGGATGGGCAGCCCCACATCAGAGGTCTACCTGTCAAACCCCGCCGTTGCCGCCGCCAGCGCCATAACCGG
>CAZXWQ010000055.1:0-9740 GCA_964644545.1 uncultured Dehalococcoidales bacterium
GCTACTTACCGTGAGATACCGGCATTGTGCCGAACAATAGTGGAAGAAGTGGTGGTTAAGCTAAAGGAAGCTGGACTGGGTGGTCTGCTGGTGGTGGGGAACGCCAGTGAGGCAGTTTGCGAAATACCGGTGGAACTTAACCGAATTGGGATAGTCCTTTTAAACGGATTGAATCCGGTAGCTGCGGCTGCTGAAGCCGGCATAGAGGTCGACAACCGTGGCATGAGCACAGTTCTGGCATATCAAAATCTAATTAAATTTGAGGAGGTGCGATGAAAGAGATAAAGGTTATACCGTGTCTGGATATAAAGGAGGGGAGAGTGGTCAAGGGGATTAAATTCATAAACCTGCGTGATGCCCGTGACCCGGTGGAGGCGGCGGAGGCTTATTGCCGGGAGGGAGCGGATGAGCTTGTCTTCCTTGATATCTTTGCCACCGTTGAGAACAGGAAGACAAGGCTGGAGTGGGTCAAGAGGGTTTGTGACGTAGTAACGATTCCTTTTGCCGTAGGCGGTGGCATTGGCAGCGTTGAAGATATGAAGGCACTGCTTGACATAGGGGTAGACAAAGTATCAATCAATACAGCAGCCGTAAAGGACCCGGAGCTGATAGTAAAAGCGGCCAGGGAGTTTGGCAAAGAGAGGCTGGTAGTCGCTATTGACGGTAAGAAGAATGCTCCAGGCAGTGGGCGGCCCAGGCTAGAGGTGGTGGTGAAGAGTGGCAGTGAGGCAACAGGTATGGATATTGTGGACTGGGCGAAGAGGGTAGAGGAGCTGGGAGCCGGGGAGATTCTGCTGACCAGCAAGGATGCCGATGGGACAAAGGAAGGTTACGATTTGGAGATGACCAGGGCAGTCGCAGAGGCAGTGAGTATTCCAGTGACTGCCTCGGGTGGTGCTGGTAAATTGGAGCACCTTTATGAAGCGGTAACCGAAGGAAAGGCGTCAGCCGTCCTGGCGGCTTCAATCTTCCACTTCGGGGAGATATCGATACCCGAAGCTAAGAGATACCTCAAGGAGAAGGGGATAGCGATTAAAAAATAGTTGTGGTAATATTCATCTTGCGATGATGTGGGATGGCCTACTTACAATAGTGAAGGTGCCAAACCAGAAGAACCATCTGAGATATAACTAGGAGGAGCAATAAGAAGTGGAAAGAATAAATCCGTTTGACATCGTAAAGCAACAGATAGACAGGTGTGCCGAGATTTTGAATCTATCCCCCGACGTAACCGCAATGCTTAAGACTCCGATGCGGGAACTCCACGTATCGCTACCGGTACGAATGGATGATGGCTCGTTCAAGGTATTCCAGGCATTCAGGGTCCAATATAACGATGCCAGGGGCGTTACAAAGGGGGGTATTAGATTCCATCCTGATGAAACAATCGATACCGTTCGAGCACTGGCTGCCTGGATGACATGGAAGTGCGCCTTGCTCGACTTACCGCTAGGAGGAGCAAAAGGCGGTGTTATTTGCAATACTAAGGAAATGTCCGTGGGCGAACTAGAACGTTTAAGCAGGGCATACGTGCGGGGCGTATTCCAGTTCATTGGGCCCGAAAAAGATGTTCCTGCCCCTGACGTTTATACCACCCCGCAAATTATGGCCTGGATGATGGATGAGTATTCGGTTATTGTGGGGAAACCACAATTTGGTGTTATTACTGGTAAGCCATTGTCCATTGGCGGTTCTCCTGGGCGGGGTGATGCTACGGCTCGTGGTGGGATGTTTACTATCCGTGAGGCTGCCAGGACGCTTAAGATCGACTTAAGTAAAGCTACAGTCGCCGTGCAGGGTTACGGAAACGCCGGATACCATGCAGCCCGGCTATGCAGCGAACTCTTTGGGTCCAGGATAGTAGCCGTGTGTGACAGCAAAGGCGGAGTATGTTGTAAAGGGGGGCAAAACGGGATTGACCCGCAGGCAGCTTTTGCATGTAAGGCCGAAACCAGCTCAGTTTGCAACTTGCCAAACATGGAACGTATCTCCAAGGAGGAACTTCTGGAACTTGACGTGGATATACTTATTCCGGCAGCTATAGAAAACGTTATAACCGAGAAGAATGCTCCAAATATAAAAGCCAGGATTGTTGCCGAACTAGCCAACGGCCCGACTACACCAGGAGCCGATGACGTTCTATTCAGTAACAGCGTTCATGTCATACCTGATTTCCTGTGTAACGCCGGCGGTGTGACAGTGTCGTATTTCGAGATGGTCCAGAACTTCTATATGTACTCCTGGGGAGAAGCAGAGGTTCGTGAGCGACTAGATAATAAAATGACCGCGGCATATAATTCTGTGCTAAATACCAGCCGAGAATACAAGATAAACATGCGACAAGCAGCATACGTGCGGGCTGTTGAACGTGTAGTGGAAGCAATGAAGCTCCGCGGCTGGGTTTAGAGCAGGTCTGGGCAAAGCCGCCTTCCATTTTGGCGAAATTTCCGTACCCCAGGTAAAGAAATACCTGAAACAGAAGGGAATCCCGGTGAGAATATTAAGAAAAGGGAGGGACACCTTCCGGTAAATCAAATGGACCAAATGAAGAACATACCTCTGGGTGCTGTAGGAATATACAGCTACAGTGAGAAGCTCAGGGTGGGGTTGCAGCAGTTGATGGCAGGTTCCAGGTGCTTCGGTGTGCCGGCAATTAGCCGGCGTGAGCTTTTGTCCCTGACGGAAGAGTGTGCCAGGGTCACCGGGATACCGTATCTGATGGATGCTTACCGCGAAGAGGCGATGGCGGTTCTGGAGGGTTAAACTTCGGGGTTATTGAACATAAATCTTCTGTCTGGATAAACCTGTTTGTGTAGAAAAGGCAGGCAACACATTCTGAGTCCTGCTTCAGCAGGGCGTGTTGTGTAAGCCTGACTATCTATCCGGGTTGCGTTACCTGTCTCATCCGATGTATCATTAGAACGTTTTTATAAATTCCTTCAGTGAGAAGAACCCGCCTTGTCTGGCGAAACATTCAGGTTAAGGACTGCATGAAAGAGGAGTGCTGTGGAAGAATTACAGAGTGAGCGAGTTATAGGCGTTTTGTCATCCTATGAAAATGGGTCCAGTCAACTGGTGCCCATTTTACTGGATGTCCAGGCCAGTATAGGATATCTGCCTGAGGAAGGGATGCAAATGGTGGCACGCTTCCTCGATATTAGTGTGGGCCAGATATATTCGGTTGCTTCTTTCTATTCCCAGTTTCAGCTAACACCGGTCGGGAGACACCGGATTACAGTTTGCCGGGGTACTGCCTGTCATATCCGTGGTGCCCCGCAGATTCTCGAAGAGATAGAGAAGGAAGTCAACCTGAAAGAAGGGGAAACATCATCCGACCTGGAGTATACCCTGGAGACGGTTGCCTGCATCGGTTGCTGTGCTCTGGCACCGTGCATCAAGATTAATGCGGATGTTCACGGTGAGCTGACTCCCAGAAAGGTGCAAGAAGTTCTCGTTAACCTGGATGGAGGAGAAACGGATGCCCGATAGACAGCGCACTCTTCTTGTCTGCCAGGGGACGGGGTGTATCTCAGGGGGAGCCGAACAAATATATTCTTCACTGGAAGCGGAGATGGCGAGGCTGAATCTGGGAGAAGTCGTCTGGATGAAGCCCACCGGCTGTCATGGCTTCTGCCAACGGGGTCCGCTGGTTGTTATCGAGCCCGAGGGTATTTTCTACTCAAAGGTTAAGCCGGACGATATTCCTGACATCGTTCAATCACTGTTACCGGGAGGAAGGACGGTAGAGCGCCTGCTG
This sequence comes from uncultured Dehalococcoidales bacterium, assembly GCA_964644545.1. Lineage (GTDB taxonomy): Bacteria > Chloroflexota > Dehalococcoidia > Dehalococcoidales > Fen-1064 > CAZEBT01. The sequence goes on from CAZXWQ010000055.1 coordinate 3,758, forward strand.
TACCACGACTCGGTTATTGATAGGCCCATATTTCATTATCACGATATCCCCTTTTACTACAAGCAGCAGCGTCTGGTGCTGAGGAACTGCGGCAATATCAACCCTGAGGATATTGGAGACTATCTGGCTACTGGTGGCTACCAGGCGTTGCAGAGTGCTCTTGCCGATTTGACTCCGGAGGATATTATTGATGAGGTAAAGCGCTCCGGGCTTCGTGGGCTGGGTGGTGCTGGTTTTCCAACCGGGCGTAAATGGGAAGCCTGCCGTAGAGCACCCGGTGATGAGAAGTATGTAATCTGCAATGGTGACGAGGGTGACCCGGGTGCCTTCCAGGACCGCTCAGTTCTGGAGGGAGACCCCCATTCAGTACTGGAAGGCATGATAATTGCCGGTTATGCCGTTGGCGCTAACCGCGGCTATGTTTACGTGCGTGCTGAGTATCCACTGGCAGTACGGCGTTTGGGGATTGCCATTACCCAGGCAAGAGAGAAGGGGTATCTGGGGAAGGATATTCTGGGCAGTGGTTTTAACTTCGATGTGGAAATATTTCAGGGAGCCGGGGCTTTTGTCTGCGGGGAGTCCACTGCCATGGTGCTTTCCATTGAGGGGAGAAGAGGGATGCCCAGGCCTCTGCCCCGTCCGCGTACTACTGAGGAGGGGTTGTGGGGTAAACCAACTCTACTTAACAACATAAAGACCTTTGCCAACATCCCTCTGATTATCAACCAAGGTGCGGGATGGTTTGCCAGCCGGGGCACCGAGAACAGCAAGGGTACGGCTATCTTCTCACTGACGGGAAAAGTAGTAAACAGTGGGCTGATAGAGGTGCCGATGGGAATCAGGTTAAGGGAGATTGTCTATGATATCGGGGGAGGGATTCCTGATGGCAGGGCATTCAAAGCAGTCCAGACTGGCGGGCCATCAGGGGGTTGCCTGCCGGTGGAGCTATTGAACATGCCGGTTGATTTCGATTCGCTAACCACCGCTGGTTCGATGATGGGTTCCGGGGGTATGGTGGTGATGGACCAGGATACCTGTATGGTTGACGTGGCTCGCTATTTTCTTGATTTTACGCGGAGGGAGTCCTGTGGACAGTGTATACCCTGCCGGGTGGGAACAAAGCAGATGTTTGATATTCTGGACAGTATTACCAGACGGGAGGGTAAGCCGGGCGATATTGAGCTGCTTGAGGAGCTGGGCACGGCGGTGGCAAACACCTCTCTTTGCGGCTTGGGGCAGACTGCCGCCAATCCGGTACTGAGTACCATCCGTTACTTTCGCGAGGAGTACGAAGCACACCTCTATGATGACCATTGCCCTGCCGGCGTGTGCCAGGCATACCTCTAGAGCAGGAGCTGAGATGAAGAAGATTTCTCTGACTATTAATGATTTAGACGTGGAAGCTGACGAGGGAATGTCTGTGCTGGAGGCAGCCCTCCAGAATAATATCTATATTCCTCACCTCTGCTATTGTCCTGATTTACCAGCCCGCGGAGCCTGCCGCTTGTGTATTGTTGAGCTTGGTGATGGAGAACTGGTAACTTCATGTCGGACGCCGGTTGAATCAGGGATGGTGGTCAGGACAGGGACTCCGGAGGTTGACAGGGCGATTAGGCCGGTGGTTGAGCTGCTTATTGCCGACCACCATGAAACGTGCCGGGGATGTCCCAGTAGCGGGCACTGTGAGCTTCAGAAGATAATGGCTCATCTCCGTATAGACAGGAAAAGGGTACGCCGCCTGAGACCGCCGGAGGAGGAGAAGCCGCTGGATACGTCGAACCCCTGCTTTGATTATGACCCCAACAAATGTGTCCTCTGCGGGATTTGCGTGTATACCTGTGAGGAAATTCACGGTGTCAGTTCCCTTTACTTTGTCGGTCGCGGCTACGATGCCAGGGTCGCTTTCTTCGGGGACGCATCTAAATGTGAGTCATGCATGAAATGTGTAGAGAGATGCCCGGTTGGTGTGTTGCTCCCCAAGAGTGTACCGGCACCTGAAGCAGAAAACCAGCAGTAATCGCGAATATCCTCAGGTATGACAATGCCTGGTTCACACGATAAACAGTCAAGATGCCTTTAGAAGTTGATTTCGCCATCATAGGGGCTGGAGTTGTCGGTCTGGCTATAGCTGCTGAGATTGCACAGGAGGGAAGAGGGGTCTTTGTTTTTGAAAAGAACAACACCTTCGGGCTTGAGACCAGCAGCCGAAACAGCGAGGTTATTCACACTGGCATCTACTACCCTGAGGATTCTCTGAAGGCAAGGTTTTGTATTGAGGGGAATCAGCTGCTTTATGAGGTCTGTGAGAAGCACGGTATTGTTTACAAAAGAACGGGAAAGATAATCGTAGCCGCTAATGAAGAAGAACTTAGAAAGCTGGAGGAGCTTTACGAGCAGGGAAGAAGAAATGGCATTGAAGATTTGAGGTTGCTTTCTGGGGTAGAACTTAAAAGACTTGAGCCCAATGTAGAAGGGGTAGCTGCGCTTTTATCACCTTGCTCCGGAATCCTGGGCTCCTATTCTCTAATGAGGCACTTTTATGCGCAAGCGCGGGAAAGAGGCGCCGTTTTTGTCTTTAATACCGAGGTGATAGGCATAGAGAAGGTGGGGACAGGGTATGAAGTACAGATAAGGGACCGTGAGGGGGTCTCCTCTTTTATTGCCCGCATCCTGATAAATTCGGCTGGTTTGAATTCTGATGAGATAGCCCAGCTTGCCGGAATTGACCTTGCCCAGGCCAACTACAAACTTCACTATTGTAAGGGCGAATACTTCAGTTTCAGTTCTGGGGAGGGCCCCCCGGTAGGAAGGCTCGTTTATCCTGTACCGGAGCAAGCCGGCAAGGGCATTCACGTGACCGTGGCTCTTGATGGTAGGGTCAGGCTGGGTCCCAGTGCTCACTATGTTGAGGAGGTAGATTACCGGGTCGATGAAGCCCAGAAGGTAGTTTTTTACGAGTCTGTTAAAAGGTTTCTTCCCCTTCTTGAGCTTGAAGACCTGGAGCCGGAATTTGCCGGCATAAGGCCCAAACTTCAGGGTCCCGGTGAGGATTTCAGGGATTTTGTGATTGCTCACGAATAGAATAGGGGGCTTCCCGGCTTAATAAATCTCATTGGTATAGAATCGCCCGGACTTACGGCGGCCCCTGCCATTGCCAGATATGTAGCTGGAATGGTCAGGGGGATGCAATAGCCGACACTGGTACGACCTCACTGGTGAAAAACAAAAGGGCACTAGCCACCGCCGGGTAAACCGACGATTCCGGTGCCCTTGTTTGATACATTCGCTGTGTAATCTGGCAGGTAATGGTGCTGTTTTTGAGGTAGAGCTTATTCCGACTTCCCGACGGTTACTCTTTCACCTAGTCCCAGGACGTTAATGAGTCGTGACTGGTCAGAGACAACAAGCTTGGTATTGTCTTCCAGGGATGCCTGCGTCACTTCGAGTTGCTTCAATAACTGAGCATTGCCGATGAAGAACGTGTCGGCGGCTTTGGATACGCTCTCTATCGCCTGAGCCTCTCCCTCTGCCCTCAATATGGCGGCCTGCCGGTCACCCTCAGCGGTAAGTATCTCCTTCTGCCGATTACCCTCAGCCACCAGTATCGCATTCTGCTTATCTCCCTCAGCCTCCAGTATCTGTTTCTCCCGGTAAGCCTCTGCCTCAAGGATGACGGCTCTTTTCTCCCTCTCAGCTTTCATCTGCTTGCTCATAGCATCGGAGATATCGCGGGGTGGTTCAATCTCCTTCACTTCAACCCTGGTTATCTTTACCCCCCATTTATCAGTGGCTTCATCAAGAGTTATGGTCAGTGCGGCATTAATGCGTTCCCTTGATGACAACGACTGGTCAAGGGTCATCTCACCAACTACATTTCTGATATTTGTCTGTGCCAGCTTGCTGACGGCAGAATAGAAATTAGCTACTTCGTACCTGACAGCCTTGGCATCGGCGACATAGTAGTAAACGACGGCATCAATGGTTACGGTAACATTGTCATTGGTGATGACCGGCTGAGGCTCAATATCAAGGACAGTTTCCCGCATGTCTATCCTGGATACCAGGGAATCTATAAAAGGTATGAGGAACTTAAGCCCCGGGTCAAGAGTCTCTTTATACTTACCCAACCTCTCCACGATACCCTTCTCGGCCTGGTGAATGACTGTCGCCGACTTGGCTAACAAGATTACCGCCAGCACCAGGACGACTATCAGTACCCAAATACCTGGATTCATCTTCAATTACCTCCTTTATTTTTTTCGACTATTAAAGTAGCACCGCTAACGCTGGTGACAACTATTTCATCCCCTTTCCCGATATCTTCTTCCGCCCGGGCTCTCCACTGCTCATTACCAACCCTGACCCGCCCGTCAAAATTCTTGGCGATACTTTGCGTCACGATTCCAGTTCTACCAATGATGGCATCAATGTTCGTTTTTGCTTTCTTTACCGCAGTCCATCGGTGGATATATCTTCTGCCAATAGCGATATAGGCTATACAGATTACGCTGGTGATGATGACTGTCCACCACCATAATTGAAGCGGCCAGGTAATCAGTCCTCCGAGGATGAAGGCGGAGCCTATGAATACCAGGTCAAGTCCAGTCTCCACGCCAACGATGAGTTCCAACAGGACAAGCAGGAGACCGACTACTATGAATATAAGCCACATCCACAAGTCGGGAAATCCCACTGCCATTTTGCCGTCCCCTTTCGCAAGAGATTGCGGTAACCCTTTGATTAAGCTGATACTAGAATTATGACATTTCTGGTAGTTTCAGATGTAAGGACTTGAGTGTATACTTTCTCGTAGGCTTTGTCAAGCCTTGTTCTCGTCCCTTAATCCGTGAATTCTCTGAGGGGGAACCCCCAACTGTCATTGCGAGGAGTCCTTCCCAGAAGGGCGACGTGGCAATCTCTTAAAATGGAGGCGGGATTGCTTCGCCCTTCAGTGGAATCCTTCCCAAAGGGAAGGACGCAATGACATAAGAGAAGTGTTGAACTTAAAACCACGGTAGGCACTACACTTTGGAGTGTCACTAATATATCTGAACTATGTCAGCCATCTTTGTTTTATCTCTAGCAGACTATCCTGGCTTGACAAAAACTGACAAATGTTTATCATAAGGTTAGTAGCGAAAGTGAGAAAAAGAGGGACTCTGTATGCAGATTAAGAAGACCTATACGGGCGTAAATCCGGAACTGCTCTATGACGAGATAAGAGACTTTGTTCAGAAGCAGGGGGCAGATATTGAAGACGCCAAGCTGGGAACATATTCCCTGGCCAGTGATTCTTCGTCATTCATTTCTCGCGGCACACTAACTTTTAAGGCTGGCGGTACTTCCGGTAAGGCTGCGAAAGAGTGTCTCAGGGCACATATTGTTGGTTCGGCTAAAGGTGAAACGAAATTAATTCTAGATATAGATGAGAAGCTCTTTCCCCGGGAAAAGGTTTCTGTCTTGCAGGATGACCTGGACTTCATTTTTAGCTCGTATGAAGTGAAGCCCCGCTGAGCAACTTGGCAACAATATTGACCGCTTCTCTTGCGGGGCGGGATAGGGGTTGTCAGGCAATTAGTCCAGGGATGAGGAACGGCGCAACCTGGGATACACGAAAGAGACCACGATTAGCACTACCCCGGCAACAGCAAGACCGATGCTGAACATTTGCAGAGGCGCTGTGAAGTCGTTGAGGAACTGTACCATGAACCCCTGGAGTGCCGAAGGTATATCAGCCTGTGCTACCATTCTTGCTATCTGCGCATCAGCAAAATATCTGCCTATGAAAACCCCGATGGCTTCAATGGCTCCGTAGGTCAGGAAGGTAATGCCCAAACTGCGGGTAGCGCCTTTCACCTCGCGATTTATGAGCACGGTGAGCAGGATTAACAGCAAAATCAGGCCAATCAGAATATTGTAGTACAACTGGAACTGGCTAACATACTCCCTTGCTTGCTCAAGCCCAGCCTCAGCATCGGCTATC
>CAZXWQ010000056.1:0-5505 GCA_964644545.1 uncultured Dehalococcoidales bacterium
TATAGGACTAAAGTACCAGGACGAATGTATACCCCGAATGTACATAAAGGTCTTGCTTAATAGTCAAGTAGAAAGACCTGGGTGCTGACTGGCAGGCTGGCCTTGTTGAAGGATAGCTTGGGCTGGGAAGTAACCTCTTTCAGTCCCATCTCCTTGAGAAACCTCTCCACCGGCGCCAGTTCCCTTTTTAGCGCCTCGGTCTTGTAGTGCATTGGGACCACCGCTTTTGGCTCAAGCTGCCGTACTACCTCGGCAGCCATAGGGGCATCAATAGTCGATACTCCACCCACCGGTAATAGCAGCACATCTACATTATCTACCTGTTCTGCCTGCTCGTCAGTAAGCACGTGCCCCAGGTCACCAAGGTGGCATACCGTTACCTCATCCACCTCCATGAGATAGACGGTATTTTTACCTCTCTTCCTGCCATTGTCTGCATCATGGAAAGTGGCTATCCCTATTATCAAGACACCGCTTATTTCATACTCACCTGGTCCACGCAGCGGCTTTGGTTCACCGCCAACGCCCTGAACATAAGAATGACCCGGGTGCTGATGACTCACCGTTACAATGCGAGCAGCAGGCTTACCTAATGAATAGCCCAGCTCAGGTGAATATGGGTCAGTGATAACAGTCGCCTGCCTGCCCTTAATCCTGAAACAGGAGTGACCCAGCCAGTTTATCTCCATCATTCTAAATATAACATAGACAGGTTTGTTGTTCAATTGGTGCCAATTCCCCTTGACAAATAAGGGCTGGGGATGGTAACGTAAAGAGTTAGCAGTCTCTTGCTTAGACTGCTAATTGGAGGTTGAAATGATATCCCCAAGGACAGCAACCATACTTAAATCCATAGTTGAGCAATATATTACCAAAGCGATACCGGTGCCTTCCCAGAGTATCATTAATGATTACCGCCTGGAAGTAAGCTCAGCAACTGTTCGCAATGAGATGGTACAACTTGAACAGGAGGGTTACATTACACGCCCTCACGTCTCAGCAGGCAGCATACCCTCAGATAAGGGCTACCGTTACTATGTAGAGTCCCTAAGAGACATTAAACTTCCCCTGGTGCAACAGCGCATGATAAGTCACCTCTTTCATCAAGTGGAAACAAAACTTGAGGAGTGGTTAATCCTGACAGCAACACTCCTGGCACATCTGGCTCAGAATATGGCTGTAGTTGCCACGCCCAAATCAGCAAGCTGCCTGTTCAAGTATCTGGAAGTAATTGCTCTACAGGACTCAACAGCGCTAATTATCCTGGTCCTTCACGGTGCCAAGGTAAAGCAGCAACTAATAACTTTCGACCGTGTGGCTTCTCAACCAGAACTGGCAATTATTACCAACAAATTAAATACCGCTTATTCTGGGCTAACCAGCTCTCAGATTTCGAACAAAGATATATACCTTTCCTCCGTTGAACATCAAATAACCGATTGTGTAATGGAGATAATGCAGGATGAGGACGAGGAAGAAAATGAGGGGTCTTACCTCGATGGATTACACTTTATGCTTAATCAACCCGAATTTGCCAAAACCGAGCAGATGGTTAATCTGGTAGAACTGACTGAACAAAGGAATTTATTGAAAACTATCCTTCCTAAAGGGCTGACCAGTTACGGGATACAGGTGGTGATAGGCAAAGAGAACCAGGAAGAGGCTATCCATAACTATAGCGTGGTCATTGGCCGATATGGTTCGCCTGGGGAAGCCGCCGGTAGCATAGCAGTCGTCGGGCCGACACGAATGCCTTATGCCCGCAGCATTGCCGCTATAGACTACCTGTCCTCTCTACTGAGTCAGCTAGTCGCCAGGCTATACGAGAAAGAGGATGAATAGCAGGATATGGTAAAACAATAATGATACCAAGAGAACCAGAGAAAGAGCAGAGTACCGAGGAAGAACCTGAGATAGAGCAGCCGGAGACATTAGAAGAAGCCCTGACTGAGGCAAGAGAAAAGGCAGAAACCTACCTGGCCAACTGGCAAAGAGCCCAGGCGGATTTTGTTAACTATAAGCGGCGCAGTGAGCAAGAAAGGGAAGAAATTGGAAAGTTTGCCAACGCCCAGCTTATGCTCGGCATCTTGCCAGTTATTGATGACCTGGAGCGAGCCTTTGACTCCATTACGCCGCAGTCGGTTGAACCAGACTGGGTGGAGGGTATAAAGCTCATTGACCGCAAACTAAGGGCAGCACTGGAAGCCCAGGGGCTATCCCGGATAACAGCACTGGGGGAACCATTCGACCCCAACTTACATGAGGCGGTTGGGAATGCCAGGGGCAAGGAGGGAATTGTTGCTCAAGAGTTGCAGAAGGGCTATAAGCTTCACGATAGGGTTATCCGCCCAGCAACGGTAATGGTGGGTAATGGAGAAATTGACGAAGAAAGTGAGAGTGAGTAAATAGACCAGAAGAACCTGGAAATATTTTTAAAATGAAACAATTTTTCCCTGATAAAGGAGGAACAGGTTATGGGAAAGGTAATTGGAATTGATTTGGGTACAACCTTCTCTGTGGTAGCGGTGATGGAAGCAGGAGAGCCGACCGTTATCCCCAATGCTGAGGGTGGGCGTACTACACCATCGGTAGTAGCTATGAGTAAAACCGGCGAACGTCTGGCGGGACAGGTAGCCAGACGCCAGGCCATCACCAACTCCGATAATACCATTTTCAGTATCAAACGCCTGATGGGGCGCAAGTTTGATGAGCCCACCGTGGAATACGATAGAAAACTCCTGCCCTATAAAATAGTCAAGGCATCTAATAGTGATGTCAAGGTCGTAATGGGCGACCGGGAATACAGCCCCCCTGAAATCTCAGCCATGATTCTCCAAAAATTGAAGACCGATGCTGAGTCCTATCTTGGAGAGCCGGTCACCGAGGCTGTCATCACAACGCCAGCCTATTTTAACGATAGTCAGCGCCAGGCAACCAAGGATGCCGGTAAGATTGCCGGGCTGGAGGTGCTGCGAATAATCAATGAGCCAACTGCGGCCTCGCTTGCCTACGGACTGGACAAGAAGGGAGAGGAGACTATCGCTGTCTATGACCTGGGTGGCGGCACCTTTGACATATCCATCCTCGAGCTGGGGGAGGGCACCTTTCAGGTCAAGTCCACAAACGGCGATACCCACCTTGGCGGTGATGATTTTGACCAGAGGATTATGGACTGGGTATGTGATGAGTTCAGGCGCGAACAGGGAATAGACCTGCGGCAGGACAGAATGGCTCTACAGCGATTAAAGGAAGCCTCGGAGAAGGCTAAATGCGAGCTTTCCACTGTACAGCAGACCGAGATAAACCTGCCGTTTATCACTGCTGACGCCAGCGGTCCCAAGCACCTGGCTATTAACTTTACCCGGGCCAGGCTGGAGCAACTGGTTATGGACCTGGTGGAGAAAAGCCTGGGCCCCTGTCAGCAGGCGCTATCTGACGCTGAGAAAGCCGCAGGGCAAATTGACGAGGTGATTCTGGTCGGTGGGCAGACCAGAATGCCACTGGTCCAGGAAAAGGTCAAACAATTCTTCGGCAAAGAACCGCATAAGGGGGTCAACCCTGATGAGGTGGTCGCTGTCGGTGCTGCAATTCAGGCAGGGGTTCTCAAGGGTGAGGTCAAAGATGTCCTCCTGCTTGATGTTACCCCACTTACCCTGGGCATCGAGACGCTGGGTGCGGTGGATACCCCCCTTATCCCCCGCAATACTACCATACCCACCTCCAAGAGCCAGATTTTCAGCACCGCTACTGATAATCAGCCCAGCGTGGAAATCCACGTCCTCCAGGGTGAAAGACCTATGGCGGCTGACAATAGAACACTGGGGCGATTTATGCTTGACGGTATTCTACCGGCACCGCGTGGTTTACCCCAGATTGAGGTCAGCTTTGATATTGACGCTAACGGTATTCTCAGTGTCAAGGCTCACGATAAGGGTACCGGCAAGGAGCAAAAGATAACCATTACTGCCTCCAGCGGGCTCTCCAAGGAGGAGGTAGAGCGGATGCAGAAGGAAGGAGAGATGTACGCCGCCGAGGATACCAAGCGGAGGGAGGAGGTAGAAACACGCAACGTCGCCGACAATCTGGCTTATACCGCCGAAAAAACCCTGCGGGAACAGAAGGATAAGATATCTACCGAACTGAATCAGGAAGTAGAAAACAAGGTGGCAGCGGTGCGCTCAGCACTACAGGGGACTGATATTGAAGCCATAAAACAAGCAGCCCAGGAGCTATCAGATACCATGCAAAAAGTGGGCTCTGCTGTCTATCAGCAGCAACCGCCACCGGGCGCCGAGCCACCTCCCGACCAGGGTGGTGAGGATGAAGGAACCGTGGAGGGTGAATTCCACGAGGTTTAGAGTTAACAGGGAGTTCTGGAGGGACATAGCCCCTCTTATATACCCATTTCCCCCTCTCCTTTGAAGGAGAGGGGGATACAGGGGGTGAGGTAGACTAGAAAATGTCAGCGAAGCGGGATTATTATGAAATCCTTGGTGTAGACAGGAATGCTACCGACGAGGAGATAAAGAGGGCATTTCGTAAGCTAGCCTTTAAGTATCACCCCGACCACAACCGTGGCGATGGGGCTGAAGAGCAGTTCAAGGAAATAAATGAAGCCTACGAAGTTCTTTCTGATGCCAATAAGCGCGCTGCCTATAACCGCTTCGGTCATAGCGGTGGTGAAGGACTCTTCGGGCGAGGGGCTGACGGGTTTGACTTCGGATTCGGTGATATCTTCGATGCCTTCTTTGGCGGGACGGCTACTGCTTCCCCTCAAGCGCCGCAACGCGGTGCCTCCCTTCAATACGCAATGACAATCACCCTCGAGGAAGCAGCCTTTGGTACTGAAGAGGAAATCAAGATATCACGTACTGAAAACTGCTCTGTCTGCCAGGGTACTCGCTGCAAGCCGGGTAGTCAACCGAGCCGATGCCCCAACTGTAACGGTACCGGGCAGGTACGCCGAGTCCAGGCGAGTATTTTTGGCCGCTTCACAAATATAACTACCTGCCCTCAGTGCCACGGGGAGGGTAGAATTGTCACCGAGCCCTGCCCTCAGTGCCGGGGTACTGGCACCGAGAAGCGCCAGCGTAATATTACGGTTAAAATCCCGGCCGGGATTGACGATAGCTCCCAGATTAGACTCCGTGGCGAGGGCGATGCCGGGATAAGAGGCGGGCCATCTGGCGACCTCTACATCATCATATCGGTCAAAGAGCACGAATTGTTCGTACGTGATGGTGACGACATACTCTGTGAGATACCGGTAAATTTTACTCAGGCTGCTCTCGGTGATGAGGTTGAAGTACCCACCCTGGACGGCAACACCAGGCTTAAGATTAGCGCTGGTTGCCAAACAGGTACTGTCTTGCGGCTGAAAAATATGGGTATTACCCACCTCCGCGGAAGGGGACGGGGCGACCAGCTGGTTACGGTATCGGTAGTTACTCCTGAATCGCTGACCAGAGAGCAGCGCCAGCTATTTGAAAAGCTAGCCAACAGCTT
>CAZXWQ010000056.1:5605-9724 GCA_964644545.1 uncultured Dehalococcoidales bacterium
CTGAATCGCTGACCAGAGAGCAGCGCCAGCTATTTGAAAAGCTAGCCAACAGCTTGAAGACACCTAAACGGCCTCACTAGAAACGCTAACTTGAGAGTAAACTAGGCAGCCTTAACACGCTTCTTCCGTCTGAAGGACGAGAACAACTTCCACTTACGACCAGCCAGCTCATGCTTAGCCTGCGCGCCCATAAGCTCAACTGCCGCCTGTTGAGGGTCGAGACCTTGATATAATACCTGATATATCTTCTCAGTGATAGGCATCTCCATCTCAAGCTGCTGGGCCAGGTTCCAGGTAGCCAGGGTAGTGCTTACTCCCTCAGCTACGTTGCTCATGGCACTCATTATATCCTCTAATCCCCGCCCCCTGGTCAACTCCACGCCTACATAGTGATTACGACTCAGCGGGCTGGAGCAAGTGGCTATCAGGTCACCCAAGCCAGCCAACCCGGAAAAGGTCAGGGGGTTCGCCCCCAGGGCAACGCCAATAGCGGTCATTTCCGCCAGTCCCCGGGTAATAAGAGCCGCCTTGGCATTATCACCATAGCCCAATCCATCAGCTACTCCGGCAGCCAGGGCAACGATATTCTTCAATGCACCCCCCAGCTCAACACCGATGACATCGGTATTGTGGTAGGCACAGAGGTTTGGTGTCGTAAACAGCTTCTGGGCCGCTTTAGCCACGGTTTCACTCTCGGCAGCAACCACGGTAGCCGCTGGCAGGTTACGTAGAATCTCGCGAGACAGGTTAGGGCCCGAAATTACACAGATATTTGACCAGAAGCCGGGCTCTATCTCTTCAGCAATGACCTGGGTCATGCGTTTACTGCTACCTACCTCTAATCCCTTGGCAGCACTCACTACCAGCATCGACTCATTCAAGTGCTCCCTGACCAGCCTGATGTTCTGTCGCACGGTCTGTGCGGGCACTGCCAGGATTACCGCCTTTGCCCCAGCCAGTGCCTCACCTAAAGAGCTGGTAATAGAAAGACCGGTAGAGAAGGCGATATCGGTTGGTAGGGACGGATTGGTTCCGGCGTTCTTGAGCTTTTCAATCTCGCCCTCTGTCCGCGCCCATAGCCTGACCTGTAATCCCTTGTGAGCTAAGACCGACCCCAGGGTCATGCCCCAGGTAGTGGTACCAATTATGGCAATCCTGGGCATATGTTACTCGCCATCCTCTTCAGACGGGGGCACACTTACGTTCTCAGCCTTTTCTCCAAGCTTGCGCTCCTTGCCAGCCAACAGCCTGGCAATGTTACCGCGATGCATATAAATAATCATAAATGTGCCTAATAACGCATAAACCAGATACTCCAGTGGGAAGCCATTGAAGACAGTAAGGGGTACCAGTATGGCATAGGTGCCCACTACGCCGGCGATAGAGCCCAGGGAAGCAAACCTGGTCAGACTGGCGCCAATAATAACAATTTCCCCACCAAATAATGCTACCATGGGGCACAGAGCAATAAACCCTCCGAAGAAAGTGGCAACACCACTCCCCCCACGAAACTTAAGAAATATTGACCAATTGTGTCCCGCCACAGCTGCTGCGGCAGCCAGAACCTGGGCAAGCATTGAACCCAGACCAAAATCACCCACCACCAGATATGTTTTACCAACTATCAACCCGGCAAATACCACCGCCAGTACCCCTTTTGACAAATCCAGGATAACCGACACGGCTGCCGCTTTCTTGCCGGCCGTACGCAGCACATTGGTCGCTCCCGTCTTACCACTACCAAACTCCCTGATATCAACATTGGCACTTCGCCTGGCTATTAATAAGCCAAAGGGGATAGAACCCAGAATGTAACCGACTATTACGGCGGCGAAATATTGAGCGATTATCATGTGTCTCCCCTGGTCTTAAAGGTTAACCGAAGCGGTGTACCAATGAAGCCAAATGACTGGCGCAGCTTGTTCTCCAGGTAGCGGCGGTAGGAAAAATGGACCAGCCTGGCATCATTAACAAAAAAGACAAAGGTTGGCGGGCCTGCCTCCGCCTGAGTAGCATGCAGGACTTTTAGCTGCTTACCACCCTTGCGCGGCAGGCTGTGAGCCGCAACTGCCTGCTGAACGATACTATGGACCTGTGCAGTAGGTATACGCTTAAGCCTCTCCTGGTAAACCTCACTTACTTGAGGCATAACCTCAGTCACTCCCTGACCAAATTTAGCCGAAATATATAATACCGGCGCATAGGGCATAAACTTGAGCTGGTTCCTGATATATCTATTCCATTCGGTTGTATTCTTGCTGGTTACCAGGTCCCACTTATTAACCACCAGCACAATCCCCCTGGCTGCCTGCTGAATATAGCCAGCAATATGCATATCCTGAGCAGCAAGCATTTCAGTTGCATCAAGAACAAGCAGAGCTACATCGGCCCGTTCAATAGCCCGCAGAGCACGGATTACACTATACCGCTCTACGCCCACTCCCAGCCGTCCCCGCCGCCTGATACCAGCAGTGTCAATTAGTAGCACACTTCGTCCCTCAAAGTCAAGTAGGGTATCTATAGCATCGCGGGTAGTCCCCGGAGACTCATCCACAATAGCCCTCTCTACACCTAACAGGGCATTCAACAGCATTGACTTGCCAACGTTGGGTCTGCCAACAATGGCCACCTTCATAAGCTCTGGCTCAGCCTCAACCGGCGAAGGAAGCGGTAGCAAACCGCTAATTCTATCCAAAAGCTCAGCCGTGCCGCGGCCATGATAGGCACTGATAGCTAATGGTTCCCCCAGGCCTAACTCATAGAATTCGACTGCCTGTGTCTCCAGTCGGTCATTATCTGCCTTATTAGCTACCAGTAGTAGCGGTTTGTTCGCCCGGCGGAGCATATTAGCTACTTCCTGGTCAGTAGCCATTACCCCGTCTCTGACATCCACCAGGAAAACAATAACATCAGCCTCAGTTATAGCTACCTCCACCTGCTCTTGCACCACCAGAGCGATAGTAGACTCGGGCTTCAGTTCCATTCCTCCGGTATCGACCATTGTAAATTCAGCTCCACGCCACGAAACGTCAGCCACGACACGGTCACGGGTGGTCCCCGGCAAATCCTCGACAATGGCTATCCGCCTGCCCGCTAACCGGTTCAGCAGAGTAGACTTGCCTACGTTCTGCCTGCCAATAATAGCTACAATAGGCTTACTCACACTTACCTCTGAAAATCTCCCATAGAGATTGTTTACAACCCCTCACTCTTTATCGCCCTTCCCCGACCCTCACTGAGCATGCTATCTGGTGAAGGATTTCTTCACTGAGTGTACCCGCTAGAGAGCCACCGAGCGAATACACCATGTCGCCATCCCGCCAATCAAGCACCACAAGGGGATACTCACGCCCATCCCCAGCTTCGAAAAACTCCCTTCCACCAGAACGACCACAGATCTCGATTGGTTCACCGCTAACGTCTTCGTCCGTACCCGGGTATTGTATAAGAAGGATGTTAATTTTGGGGTCATCCGGCCAGGTCCACTGCTGCTCTATGGCTCTTCTTGCCTGACCCCATTCGCCCCCCAGCTGGGGTGGGAATCCCAACTGGTTTAGGACGAAATCGCTGTGGAGGTAGCCCTCGGGGATGAACGTTGGCATAGCCACCTGATAACCGGCGAGGCGGGATGCCTCCTCGATAGTGGAGACAGTCAAACAGCCTCTTTCAACCCATTCCTCTTGCTGTTCCTCCGTTAGTGTTAGTTCCTCCTCTTCCGCTGCTTGCGTCAACCCCTCCTCTTCCACTTCGGATTCCGTTGCCGCTGGGGCACAGGAAACAGCCACCACCAGGAGTATAACCAGCATCAGTCCTATTATCAGTCTTTTCACTAATTTATCCTTCCTTTGAAGGAAATATCCCAACCTAACAGGGCATTTAAGAGGGGCGTTAGCCCCTCTTTCCTCTATCTCCCCCTCTCCTTTGAAGGCTCTGCCCTAAGGGGTGAAAGCTCAGAGGGAGAGGGGGATTAAGGGGGTGAGGTAGATAAATAATACTTACCCTATCATCGAAAGCCGGAGAGTAGCAGCTATGGACTACCCAGTATTTTCGCCAGTAGCGCTTTCTGCGCGTGCATCCTGTTTTCAGCCTGGTCAAAGACCACAGATTGTGGGCAATCAA
>CAZXWQ010000057.1:0-9619 GCA_964644545.1 uncultured Dehalococcoidales bacterium
TGTTCTCGTCGGTAACATCTGCTCAGGCTGATACTTGTGGACGTCGGTTCGCCCACGGTCTTGCCTTCTCAAGCTGTGCTGCCAGGCGAAAAAGCGTTGCCTCGTCCCCGAATCGCCCGATGAAATGTGTTCCTACCGGCAGGCCCTGACTGTTCCAGAAGAGTGGCACCGACATTGCCGGCTGCCCGGTAATGTTACAGAGCGGTGTGAAGGGTATGAACTCACCAGCACGGATGATACCATACAGGGGGTTGTCAGGCGGAGAGTCAAAGGTACCCAGGGGCACCGGTGGCTCAGCGAGTGTCGGTGTCAGAATAATATCGTAATCAATGAACAGACGGCCGATTTCACGCGATAACATTTGTAACCCTCTTACGGCGAGCATGTAGGCTGATGCGCTCTGCTGTTGACCCATCTCGTATAGAGCCCAGGTGAGCGTCTCGAAATCGTCTTTACCGGGTGTCTGGCCGGTTCTGAGGGCAATGCTGTCGATTTCACCGGTACAGCCTGCTGACCACAAAGTCATGAACCACTCGGTTATCTTGTCACCAGGAAGTTCCAGGGTGGTCTCAACTACATTGTGGCCCAGGTCGGTGCATAATGCCGCTGCATCATGCACTGCACTAACGCAGTCTGCGTGGATGGTGGTACCCGTGACAGCCGTGGTGGTAAAGGCGATGCGAAGTTGCCCGGGGTCAGTGCCTACCTCATCGAGGAACGGGCGCAGCGGGGGCGGTGCCCAGTACGGGTCGCCCACGTCAGGTCCCGAAGTGGCATCAAGCAGAGCAGCGCTGTCCCGCACCGAGCGGGTGAGGGCGTGCTCGGCAACCAGTCCACTAAATAAATCACCGAAATCGGGACCGAGTGGATTGCGTGCCCGGGTAGGTTTGAGGCCGAAGAGGCCGCAGCACGAGGCTGGAATACGAATCGACCCACCACCATCGTTACCGTGGGCCATAGGAACCAGACCAGCCGCTACAGCGGCGGCTGAGCCTCCACTGGAACCACCAGTAGTCCGGCCTGTGTCCCATGGATTTCGGCAGGGTCCAAACAGACGAGGTTCCGTTGTCGGAAGGATGCCGAACTCCGGTGTGTTGGTTTTACCGAGGATGATAAGTCCGGCGCGCTTCTGTCTTAACACTAACTCACTGTCGTGGTCGGGTACGAAATCGCGTTGAAAAGCTGTACCTGATGTCATCCGCACCCCGCGATAAGAGGCGAGCAGGTCCTTGAGTAAGAAAGGCACGCCAGCGAAAGGCCCATCGGGCAGCTCAGCAGTGGCTGCGGCACGTGCCTGTTCATACATAGGCGTTACTACTGCATTGAGAGTGGGGTTCAGGCGTTCAATCCGTTCGATAGCCGCCTCTACGAGCTCGATTGCCTTAACCTCCTTTTGCCGAACAAGCTCAGCCTGTGCAGTTGCATCCATAAAAGTAAATTCATCCAATTTCGTCATGTCTATTCCTCCTCTACTAGAAATTTGGTTATCCCTGTTTCGTGCCAGTGCTGTTTACACACACCTGGTGTCAGACTAATCCACTGGACTGTAAAAGAAGATTAGCGACTAGAGCAGCGGATGTCAAGCCTTTCCAGAAGCCGAAAGCCTGCTCAGGTAGCCACCGGCATCAAGCTATAGCTGTCAGGAGGCAGGTTTCGTAGGGAAGCAAGCCGGCAGAATATACCGTGAGCTGGCGAGAAGTATAACCTGTGGTGATATAATGCAGTAGTGGCTTACGAATGTTTTCGGGCATGGAACTGTTAGACAGGTGTTGACACAGCATTATTAATTATGGTAGACTGTTCCACTAATAACACGGGTAGTTTTAAGCTATGTCAATAGCCATTTATAGGTTGGAGGGAAGCAAATTCGTCTTTACCAGGCGCACTCGGGTGCGCTTGGGAGGGGCATAACGTATGTGATGTAATTAGCTAGGTAAGCAGGTTTGACTAATCAGCGTATTTGAATATACCTCCCGGGCGGGAGGTATATTTGTTTATTGAAGCCGGGCAGTGTTTAATGGATGTGTAAATTAGTGGGAGGGGGAAAAAGTGACAGGCGAAAACCGAGATACCATTCCCAAGCTTATCAAGGGCAACTATGATAGATGGGGCCATCGCACAGCTATGTGTATGAAGAAGTTCGGTGTCTGGCAGAAGTATAGCTGGAACGATTACTATGAAAATGTGAAGTACTTCTCCCTTGGACTAATAAGCCTGGGATTGAAACGGGGGGATGTGGCTTGTATTATCGGGGATAATGAGCCGGAATGGTTCTGGGGTGAGTTTGCCACGCAGTCGGCCGGAGGCATCGCTACCGGGATATTCGTAGACTCCATTCCCTCCGAGGTTGAATATATAGCGACTCACTCTGGTGCCAAGTTTGCCATTGTCAATGACCAGGAGCAGACTGACAAGTTTCTGAAAATCAAGGGCGAACTGCCTTTGCTCAAGAAGATTATCTACTGGGACCCCAAGGGTCTGAAGAACTACGATGACCCCATTCTTGTCAGTTTTAGCGAAGTGATAAAGCTGGGTAGAGAGTATGAAAAAACACACCCGCGGTTGTTTGAGCAGAACGTTGAGAAGGGTAGTGGAGACGATACTGCAGTCATTTACTATACTTCCGGGACAACCGGTTTACCTAAGGGTGCGAGACTTAGCCACCGCGCCCTGATAAATACAGCCACGGGGTTCATTGGTCGTTATCCCTTGAGTGAAAATGATGATTTGGTTTCCAACTTCCCGGCTGCCTGGGTAGGCGATAGTTATTTTGCTACTCTTCCTCACCTGCTGACTGGAGCCAGGTTGAACTTCGCTGAGGAGCCGGAGACAATTACCGAAGATACCCGCGAGACCGGTCCCAACTTCGTGATATATGGTCCGCGGCAGTGGGAAAGCCTGGTTAGCGATATTCAGGTGAAGATGATTGATGCTAATTCCTTAAAGCGATTCTTCTATAATTTATTCCTGCCGGTAGGCTACAGAATTGCTGAGCTTAACTTTCAAAATAAGAGGCCAAATCTGTTCTGGCGAATTCTCTACGGTGTCGCCTATATCTTTCTATTCCGGCCACTTAAGGATAAGCTGGGACTGAGCAAGGTCAGATTTGCCGTTACCGGTAGTTCCGTGTTAAGCCTGGACACCTTCCGGCTAATTCACGCTATAGGTATTGAGCTGAGACAGAACTATGCCAGCACTGAAGCCGGCCTTATTTCCAGCCATGGCAAGGGGGAGATTGACTTTGAAAGTGTCGGCCGGCCGGCGATTGATACCGAGGTCAGGGTAACCGATGAAGGAGAGCTTCTGGTCAGGAGTGATTCCATGTTTAGCGGTTATCATGAGGACACTGAAAAAACTGCTGAGGTCCTGGTTAACAACTGGTGCCATACCGGCGACGCGGTCAATATTGATGACAAGGGACACCTGATATTTCTGGACAGGTTGGACCATATGGGTGAGCTGAAATCAGGGATGAAGTATGCCCCTCAGTATATTGAGGGCAGGTTAAGGTTCAGTCCGTACATTAAGGATGCTATGGTCATAGGTGGTAAGGACAAAGATTTTGTTTCGGCAATAATAAACATCGATTTCACCATGGTTGGTAAATGGGCGGAGCGCAGCCGATTACCCTACACCACCTTTGTTGACCTGTCGCAGAAGAAAGATGTTGCTGACCTTGTGAAAAAGGACCTTGTCCGGGTGAACAGCTATCTGCCCGAGCCAGCCAGAGTAATGAAATTTGTCTTGATGCATAAAGAGTTTGACCCCGATGAGGCTGAACTTACCAGAACCAGAAAACTAAGGAGAGAATTTATGGAGGAACGGTATAAAGAGCTGATCGATACAATATATCAAGGTATGGGAGAGATACAGGTACGTGCCCCGGTGACCTATCGGGATGGTCGAACGGGAATAGTAACCACCAGTATCAAGGTTAGAGACGTATTGGAGGGACTTGCTGAGAATGGCTGAACTTCTTCAATTTGTGATTACCGGTATAACCGTGGGCATGGTCTATTCTCTTATTGCCCTGGGATTTGTACTGATCTGGAAATCGAGCGGTGTTGCCAACCTGGCGCTGGGGCAACTGGTGCTGATTTCCTCGTGGTTCACCTATGGGATGCTGGTCCAGGCTGGCCTTCCTATCTGGCTTGGCTTCGTGCTGGTCCTTCTCTTCGCCGTTGCTCTGGGCTGGATAATTGAGAGGTTTATCCTGCGTCCACTGATTGCCCAGCCTATCCTGTCCTTAATCACGGTGACACTGGGAATGGCCTACTTCATCCAGGGACTGGTAGTTTTCATCTGGCCCTGGAGCGTAGCTGCTCTGCCACGCCTGTTTCCCAGGGAACCAATACACATCGGCCCTGCTGTACTTTCTCAGGAATACGTCTGGGCTGCGGTTATCTCCCTGTTTTTGTTTGGTCTTTTATCCCTGTTCTTTCGATATCATAAGATGGGGATTGCTATGAGGGCAACGGCTGATGACCAGATGGCCGTCCAGGCTTGTGGTATTCCCGTGACTAAAATATTTTCGCGGTCATGGATGTTCGCCTGTGTGCTTGCCGCTATCGGCGGTATCCTTATGTCCAGCATTGGTGGTATCACCTTCGGTCTGGTTGAAACCGGGCTCAAGGCGTTCTCGGTAGTGATACTCGGTGGGCTTGATTCCTTCCTCGGTGCTATCATAGCGGGGCCGATAATTGGTCTGGCCGAGAACCTCGGTGGCGGCTATCTAACCCCGCTGACCTGGCCTGGTGTCAAGGAGGTTATACCGTTTATCATCATTATTATTGTTATGTTCCTTAAGCCATACGGGCTATTTGGAGAAGAGCGTATAGAGAGGATTTAGATTGGACTTACCAGCCGGTACGCGTAATTATAGCTATGCCCAGGATATGGCCATTCTTCGGACGAAGACTCACTGGGCGCTATTCCTTGGGTTACTAATCTTCATTTTCACTCTGCCGGCGTATCTTGGCAACTACTGGCTGGGAGTAGCCAACTTGATTGGCATCACTATTATCGCCGCCACCGGACTGAATATCCTGACCGGCTATTGCGGACAGTTGTCTATTGGCCATGCCGGTTTCATTGCCGTAGGTGCCTATACCTCGGCGGTACTGACGAACCGCCTTGAGCTCCCGTTCCTGGTTGGCCTAATCTGCGCCGGGCTCACTGCTGGTTTGATCGGCATGGTCTTTGGTATCCCTTCCATGAGGGTAAAGGGTTTTTACCTGGCTATCAGCACTATCGCTGCGCAATTCATTATTATTTGGGTCATCAATCACTGGAGTAGTGTGACCGGCGGATTCGTTGGCATCAGCGTACCCTATGCCTCAATTGGAGCATTTACCTTCAAGAGCGAGGGTAGTCAATTCTATCTGATTATGGGGATTACTGCCCTGACGGTATTCTTCGCCAAGAACCTGGCGAGGACAAGAGTGGGCAGGGCCTTTATTGCCATCAGGGATAATGACCTTGCCGCCCAGGTGATGGGCATTAATCTCTTTCGTTATAAGTTGCTTGCCTTTTTTATTGGCTGCTTTCTTGCCGGAATTGCCGGTTCACTACTTGCTCACTGGATTGGCTTTATGAATGCTGAGCACTTTAGCCTCACCGAGTCAATACTATATATTGCGATGATAATCATTGGGGGACTGGGTACTGCTACCGGCCCCATTTTCGGCGTGGTCTTCATTCGTCTTCTTGACCAGATATTGACCATGTGGCTGGTTCCTTTCCTGGAAGAAAGCTTCACAGTATTGCCTGCCGGGTTCGCCACCGGCATAGCACCAATGGTGTTTGGACTGGCAATTCTCCTGTTCCTGATACTGGAACCCCGGGGAATAGCACACCGCTGGCAGCTGTTTAAGGCGGCCTATCGGTTGTGGCCATTTTCATATTAACTGATAAGGAGGTACGGGTTAATGTGATGTATTATCAATACATTGGAAGCCGTGTAAAAATCCTAGGAGGACGAATTTATGAAAAGTAAGAAATTGCTGACTGTGTCTGTGATTATCTGCCTGGCATTGATAGTAACGCTACTACCTCTTATGGGTGCCTGTGGTCCTACCACGGAAAAGACACTAATGATAGGGATGAGCACACCGTCAAGTGGCAAGGCTGCTGAAAAGGGAGCCCCGATGGGGCATGCTAATCTTGATGCTATTAAATATATCAACGAGGAACTCGGCGGAGTCGCCGGATACCAGGTTGAGGTGCTGTGGCTGGACAACTCCTACGATGCCTCCAAAGCAGCTACCATCATCAAGAGATTTATGGATGAGGACTGTCTGTTCTTCACTACCTCCTCGTCGGCGATGATGACGGCGATGATGGAGATTGCCAACAGAGATGATTTCCCCGGGTTTGCCTGCTTCAGCTCCCCGGCGCTAACCCATCCACCAAGACACATCTACGGGCAGACACCGGACTACGGTGATGACTGGGCAGCCTTTGCCAAGTACTACGTGGAGAACATCTGGGAGGGGCCCGGTAGACCCAAGATGGCTCTTCACCTGCTTAATAACCCCACCGGTTATGGAGCCCGGGATGCTGCCAAAGCACTTGCCGATGAGCTGGGCATCGAGATTCCCAAAGAGTGGATAATGGAACACACTACCACCACTACATCAGAGATTGATTCTCTGACAAAATTCAAGACGGAGAAGCCTGATATACTTTATATATCGAGCACACCAGCGCCGACCGCTATCATCATCAAGAATGCCGTTGAACTGGGACTGTATCCCGGTATGACAATTGCCTGCGGTCACGCCAGCTTCACCAAGGCACTCGTTGACCTTGGCGGGGCGGACGTTGTTGAGGGCGTTTATGGTGTATATCCAACGGTGAACTGGGGTGATAATGTACCAGCTATGGCCAAGATGACCGAATACTGCAAGGAATACCACCCTGACGACTACGGCAACATGGACTACGTTATCTCGTGGGCGCAGAGTTTGATTGCTGTTGAGATTCTGAGGCTGGCAGTGGAGAACGCCGGCATTGACAACCTGACCCCGCAGGTAGTAGAGGAGCAGGGATTCAAGAAGCTAAAGAATTTCAACGTCGGAGGATTGCACGGTCCGGTAAGCTATAGTCTAGATGATAATAGGTTATCGAAATCGGTCAGAATCTTCCAGATAAGGAGTGGTGAACTCGTGCCGATAACCGGGTGGGTAGAGGCACCACTGATAAAATACGAAGAATTCGAGTGGTACGGTAAATAAAGCTTGGGCAGGACTCCTGTTCACCGCAGGAGTCCTGCCGGCAGAGGGTTGGCTATGCTTAAACTGAATAACATTGAGGTTGCCTATCTCAATGTTATACGGGTGCTCCACGGTGTTTCTCTGGATGTGGAGGAAGGCTCAATTGTTGCTCTTCTCGGGGCTAATGGTGCTGGCAAGAGTACCACCCTGAAGGCAATATCGGGGCTGCTCCATATCGAGGAGGGAGAAGTAACCGATGGCAGCATTGAGTGGAACGACCAGCGAATAGATAAGAAAAGTGCTGAAGAGATAGGTAAGCTGGGCATTATTCAGGCGCTGGAGGGACGGCGGGTCTTCGGGCACCTCAGTTCCGAGGAGAACCTGCTGGTCGGGGCTTATCACCGTAGCGACCGTCGTGTCGTCAAACAAGACCTTGAAATGGTCTACGGGTATTTCCCGCAACTTAAGGGGCTCCGCCATAATACTGCCGGCTATCTCTCTGGAGGCGAGCAGCAGATGCTGGTTATCGGCCGGGCGATGATGGCTGCCCCCAAGCTCATGATGCTGGATGAGCCATCTCTGGGTCTGGCGCCGCTGCTGGTCGAAGAAATATACAATATTATCCGGCGATTTAATACCGAACAGAAGACATCGGTTCTCCTCGTGGAGCAGAACGTCAGGATTGCTCTGAGTATTGCCCACCACGGTTATGTGATGGAGAACGGACGGGTTGTCCTTGACGGTACGGCCGATTTCCTCAAGAATAACGAGGACGTGAAAGAATTTTACATGGGGCTATCCACACTGGGCACGAAGAAGAGCTACCGGGAAGTAAAACACTACAAGAGGCGAAAACGATGGCTATAGAAGGTAAGGAAGGCGAATTCTTCGACCAACTGGAGACAATGACGGCTGAGGAAAGAGAGAAATATTTGGCCCAACGATTGCGTGAGACGGTAGACCATGCCTATCGCAGCGCTCCCGCCACCAGGGCAATATTTGACAGGGCCGGAATCAGACCGGCCGAAATCAGTACCCCCCGAGACCTGGAGAGGTTGCCTATCACCAGAAAAGGTGACCTCATAGAGCTGCAGAAAACAGACCCACCCTATGGGGGCTTTCTGGCTATTGCCCCTGAGGATGTTGAACGTGTATTTATTTCACCGGGTCCAATCTACGAACCCTTCCATACCGGGGCTATTAAATGGTTTGCTAAATCATTCTACGCTGCCGGGTTTAGAAAGGGGGATGTAGTTATCAACACGTTTACCTACCATATGTCCCCGGCCGGTATTTTATTTCACGAAGCCTTGAGAGATTGCGGAGCCACCGTGGTTGTTACCGGGACAGGTAATACCGAAGTCCAGATTCAAACCATGCACGACCTGAAAGTTACCGGATTTGTGGGAACACCATCCTTTCTTATGGCCCTTATTCAGAGAGCAGAGGAAATGGGGTATAACTTCCGGCGGGACTTCTTGCTTCAGCGTGCGTGGTTCACCGGTGAGATGCTCTCAGCCTCGGTACGGAAAACCCTGGAAGATAACTATCAAATTGTCACTGCACAGGCCTACGCGGTTACTGAACCGGGTGGTGCCATTGCCTACGAATGCCACCGGAAGTCGGGCATGCACCTTATGGATGAGTACCTGGTAGAGATAGTGGACCCCGAGACAGGGAAGCAGCTAGGAGCCGGGGAGGTCGGTGAAATAGTGGTAACCCCGTTGCACAATAAGGTCTGGGGTCTTATCCGCTTTGGTACCGGTGATATGTCTTCTTATACCACCGAGCCGTGTCCCTGCGGGCGGACATCCCACCGACTTGTGGCTATCGTCGGTAGAACCAGCGATGCCGTCAAAGTACGAGGCATGTTTGTTGTTGCCAGGCAGGCTGAACAGCTGGTTCTCGGATTCGAGGCTATTTCCCGGTTTCAGATAGTGGTGAGCCGTAAGGGTCAGCGTGATGAGATAGCCCTCAGGATTGAGTTGAAGGACGAATCCATAGACAGAGGGAAATTAGCCGGCGAAGTGAACGAGAGGTTTCAGGACATGTGCCGGGTCAAGGTAGACAGGATTGAATTTGTGGGGAAGGGGAGTATCCCTGAGGAAGGTCAGAGGATAGTAGACAAGAGAACCTGGGAGTGAGCATATTATACCGGAGTTAGGTCTCCTGTCCCAGATAGGCTGATATAACCTGCGGGTCGTTTCTAATCTCGTCGGGGGTGCCCTCGGCAATCTTGCGCCCAAAATCGAGGACTGCAATCCTATCAGCTATATCCATGACCACCCCCATATCATGCTCAATGAGGACAATGCAGCTAACTCCATCCCTCAGGACTGGTGTTTCCGGATAGGTATCTCCCTGTCCTTCAAATATATCAATGATGAACCGGGCAATGTCCTCTT
>CAZXWQ010000058.1:0-3062 GCA_964644545.1 uncultured Dehalococcoidales bacterium
AGCGATAAGCTATGGTAATGCTATTGATTTCAATGAATGTGATTTTTTGGAGTACTTTGCCAGCGACCCGGAAATAAAGCTCATTATGATGTATATCGAGGGACCTAAAAACGGTTCACGTTTCTTTAATATACTCCGTGAAGTAACCAGAACCAAACCTGTAGTGATAATTAAAGGAGGCCGTGGACACTCAGGAACCAGGGCAGTTTCTTCACATACTGCTTCCCTTGCCGGAGCAACCGAAGTATGGAATACGATGATAAGCCAATCGGGCGCTGTCCCTGTCAGCAGTATAGACGAACTGGTGGATATGGCTGTCTCGTTCTACTTTTTACCGCCAATCACCGGCCGGAGAGTCGGCGTCGCTGCCGGTGCTGGAGGAGCTACTGTCCTGGCCGCCGACCAGTGTGAGGAGGCCGGGCTCGACGTCATCACCCTACCCCAGGAGATTAGAGAAGAGCTGAGAAATCAGGGTATCCAAATCTGGGACTGGATAGGTAACCCGGCTGACTTCTCAATCAACATGGGAGATGCCAGTTTCAGTCCTGCCCAGCTATTAAAAATGATGGCTAAACATCCCAGCTTTGACCTGATTATTGCCTCAATACATATTCCAGGTGTAATGGGCGGTCCGCCACCTGGCAGGGGTGCTCCTCCATGGGCAAATCTAAATGTATCGCTTGATGATATTGTCGACCAATATAAGCAGGTTAATGACTACAAGCCAGTACTGGGACTAATCCCCGATAGGAGCCCCGTAGTAAACGGCAACAATGATGCTCAGGAAGAAAAGAGATGGGAAACTATCTGTGAAGTAAGTGCCAAGCTTATTGACCTTAAAATACCCTTTTATCCAACTGTATCACGGGCAGCCGAGGCTGCCAGTAAGGTGATAGACTATTATCAAATGAGAGAGCGGTAACAAATTTCACCCATGAGGGTTGGCAGTATTACATACCATGTTATCCTAGAAAGGCTTAAGAGAGACTATATTATTATGTCATCTAATTTCCGCTTGGGGACATGGTGGACACTATCGCTATCGCGCCAGTAGGTGGTATTGCCATCGGGGCCAGCGGTCTCAAGTACGACTGTCTCCCTGGGCTTACCGAGAGCTATTGCCAGGAGTATCTCGTAGCGCGGCGGTATGTCAAGAGCCTGGCGGAGTCCGTCCTTCTGTATGGCAGCGAGCATACAGCCGCCCAGTCCGCAGTCGACAGCACCGAGAAGGATACTCTGAGCGGCTATTCCAGGGTCGACTCCGAATGACTGGCTTATCTCCGTATCCCCGAGGACAATGACGTAGGCTGACGGCTGCTCTCCTTCGGCAGGACCCGGCCAGTCTTTAAGGGAGGCAGCCCAGGCGAGGTACTGAAATATCAAGGCATTCTTTTCTGGCTGGCAGGAGAGGATGTATTTAAGGGGCTGCCGGTTGGCGGCAGATGCGGAGCACCTTGCCAGGTCAACAAGCTCCCTTAACGTCGCAAGCTCTATGGCTGTCTCCTGATAGAACCGCCGATAGCTCCTGTTCTTGAGTATCAGGTCTCTAATCATCTAGTCTCCTTTCTGGTAGTGGATTGTATTTTTATCATCATAATCATCCTCACCCCTCGAAGAGTCTTCGACCTTAATCCCCCTCTCCCTCTGGGCTTTCGCCCCTTAGGGCAAAGCCTTCAAAGGAGAGGGGGAATGAATTTGACAGAGAGGCTTCGCCCCTCTAAAACTCCCTATATTCAGTGACCTCGCTCTTACAAGAGCTCCTTTATTCAGGGGCTTCGCCCCTATAGGACTCCCCATAAGTTGGATATCTGTAGATTACGGCTTCCATTATTGCTATAATGCCCCTATGAGGGATATATTCGGGAAATATTGGCGTAGATATCTAATCGTCATTGCTGCCATTCTTGTTACCGCAGTTCTGATACACATTTTCAAATCCACCAATTGCATTGCGGCTTGGCTATTCAGTTTTGTCAATAGCTGGGCTGCAGCTCTTAGTGCCTCTGCAGCGGTTTTGCTCGTTATCACAGCCTTATTGGCAATTAGGGAAAATCGTCGGATCCGTGATTTGAATACGGTGCGCAGTTGGGCAGAAAATGCAATTACGCTCCTGTATATCCCTAGTTCAGAAGAAATACCCTTAATGAAATGGTCCGAACTAGAGATAAAACTAAAGACTATCTTCGCAAAATGTGTCGGCATACTTGCTATTGCTGAAAAGTCTGGAGGCGATTTCGAAGAGGATGTAAAAAAGGCTTCTGCCAGGCTTATCATTCTAATTGAGACAGTTGAACACGCCGACAGGTTTGTTGATGCAATGCCTTCGGTTGAAGAACTTCTAAAGGATTTAGCAGATGTCATGGATTCTGCCTCCAAGCTATGAAGTTATTGCTCATTGCTCTCTTCCTCTAAAACTCCCCTCACTTATGTCTTTTCACCTCAAAGCGGTAGAGTTTAGCTGGCTCGTCGGGTGAAATGCCTGCTTTCTGGCGGCATACATCAATCTGATAATCCACAGAATCTACACCCTCAAGGTCGGGGAGGAGAAGGCCCCGCCGCCATCCCGCCTCAACTATTACTCCGTACTTTCTGGGGTCGAGTTTGTCCTTGCTGTCAACAAGCTCAGGCTCGGTGAGGACATCAACACTGTAGCTAAGATATTTGAGCTCTTCTGGAGCGATGGGTGGGAAACGAGGGTCTCCAGTAGCTGAACTGATAGCATTAGCGATTGTCTCTTCGGCGACATTTTTCTCGGCAGGTTCAAATGTACCGATACAACCGCGCAGTTGACCGAGTTTATGGATAGAAACAAAGACTCCTGCCTTCTCTTCCATCTCGGGGGTAAGATTCTCGGGCACAGGGGTTTTACCGTGCCTGATATAATTCTCTACCGTTTCTCTAGCCAGTCTCGTCAGTGGAGAAATTTCACCGCTTTTTATTATTATCCCGGCGTAGCCAACTACACTGGAATAATCACCGGTAGTATCTCCGCTTGTCTGGTACCTGACCAGCTCTGCACTCGTTGCTCCCAGCTCTTTAGCAGCAGAAATAAGGGTAGCCGC
>CAZXWQ010000058.1:3162-9527 GCA_964644545.1 uncultured Dehalococcoidales bacterium
AAGCAAGGACAATGGGTACTATTTTAATATCCGGCTTAAAGTATTGCAGGAATGGGAGCTGCACTTCGATGGCGTGCTCATTAAGGTGGGCCAGAGAGTCTTCTTCCAGGTATTCGGAGCCGGCCAGAATCTGCTTGCTCAGTTCTGAGTCAATCTCTACATCACCCAGGGGGGTTCTCCACGTGCCCTCAGTCATAATACTGAAAGGTTTTCCCATACCGGTATGACTGGGACCCATGATTATGAAGGTATCCTTGAACTTGACTCTCGATATCGTGGCACCAGCTACCGGTCCAGAATAGGGATACCCGGCATGAGGTGAAACCAGGCCAATTACGTCCTCTTTCTCTGCTTTCTCATTAACCATTCCTTCAATCATTGCCCTGAGTTGTGAAGCTGATGCGGGATAGAATTGTCCAGCTACGACTGGATTCCTAATCATCATGCCCACCTCCTTGCCCAGGTGTCGTGAAATTAAGCTCTGCTCCACAGAACCGGCACCTCGAATCTTCGAGTCCGACTACCCTGGTTTGATAGCCAAACCTTTCTACGACAGGTCTGCCACATGAGTAGCAGATAGTGTTCTCGCTCTGATGACCCGGTACATTACCGACATAGACAAATTTGAGGCCGGCTTTACGCCCGATGTCATAAGCACGTTCAAGGGTAGATACAGGAGTTGGGGGTAAGTGTGCCATCAGGTAATGGGGATGGAACCTGGTTACATGCCACGGCGTTAGCTCACCAAGCTCATCTCTTATCCAGTTCGCAATACTCTCAAGTTGCTCGGTATCATCGTTTAAGGTAGGCACAATGTTGGTAATGACCTCAACATGCATATTCCACTTAGATTTTGCTCTTTTTGCCACCTCAAGTATTCCCCGCCAGCGGGTTACCTTCGCCAGCTTTCGGTAAAGGGAATCAGAGAAGCCCTTAATATCAACACGCCAGGCATCCAGGTAAGGGCCGATAGCATCCAGTGCCTCCGGTGCCAGGTAGCCGTTGGTTACATAGACGGTATAAAGGTCATTCTCCTTAGCCAGTTTGGCGCTTTCAAGGGTATATTCAAACCAGACGCTGGGTTCATTATATGTCCAGGCAATACCCTGGCAGTGGTAGCTTTTGGCTAATTCTACGGCTACCTGAGGTGCGACTTCCCGGTAGGTGGACTGCTTCTGCGTAAGTTCGGTGCAGGAAATTTCCCAGTTCTGGCAGTCCTGGCAATGGAAGTTACACCCCCAACCACCAAGCGAAAAAGCGAGAGTACCCGGGAAGAAATGAAATAGCGGCTTTTTTTCAACAGGGTCGGCAGCCATTGAGGATACCAGAGCGTAGTTCATGCTATAGAGGGTGCCGTCTATATTCTGGTACATTTTACAGACGCCGAATTTGCCGGGAGATATGGTGCAGCGCCACTGGCAGGTATTGCACCGTACCCTGGAGTCACCAAGCTTCTCATAGAGCATTGCCTGATACATTTTTCTCTCCAGTTACTGCTCCACGACCTAATTATATCACTCAACCACTGTCAATTATACCCCGGGCAAGGCGTAATAAACGAGTTTGAATTACACTTTACCCTACCGAGCAGGAAATAGCCCTCCAGGTAATCTCAATCCTTGACAAGCAGGGCAAAGAAAGGCATTATGATTTATGGTAGTGCCCGTAAGTGGCCTGTAAAAGCAATCCGGTACACAGGCTCAATAATTCTGATTAAGAAGGAGGAAAAAGAGGACACCAAATGCCTGATGCGGAAAACGAGAAATTCCTTAAGCACATAGAGGCGGAGACAATTCGAATTGGCGGGGGAGTAAAAAGGGGGGTTATATCGAGGAAAGAGCTTGAAGAGGCTAGAGAAATAAGGGTATCGGTACGTTTGCCGATGGTTATAGGCAGTACGGAGCTGTTTACCCTTCGCAACCTGGAGCCCGGTGGCTATCACCTTATCCTGGTAGCTATACCGAGACAGAATGGTAATGGTTAGTTCAGAGAGGAGTATATACTATCAAACGGAATATTATAGCTTACCTCTTAGAGAAACCTGTGCCATAGCCTACAACACTGGTAATTGAGGGGGTGATATTGTGTAACAGATTACAAAGCAAGTAGTGTAGTATAGATATAACAAGATAAAAGGAGGTTATTTATGATCAGGACACCGGAGCAATATGTAGAGAGCTTGAGAGATGGCAGGGTGATTTATCTCAACGGTGAAAAGATACCTGATATAACGAAGCACCCCGCTTTCAGGGGTTCCATTAATGCCAGGGCGATGAGTTACGCTCTTTATAATCACCCCAGCTTTAAGGACCTGCTCACCGTGGAGAAGGACGGCGATAGATTCTTGTTCCTGTGGAACCAGCCCAAAACGTCTGAGGACCTGGTGAGAAGGAGGGCTCTCTATATAACATGCATGCGATGGGGTGCAGGTATGAGCGGTATGGGGCCTGATGCCCTGGCAGCCTCGGGGGTTGTTGCGGCCAGAATGGATAAGCAGCTGGGCACCAACTATACAGATGCCGTTGAGGACTACCGTAAACACCTGAGAGAAGCTGACCCGGCTATCACTGGAGCCATTACTGATGTGAAAGGGAACAGGGGCATGCGTCCCTCAGCCCAGATACAGCACAAGGATTTCTATGTCAGGGTTGTTGACCGGCAAAAGGATGGAATAGTGGTGAGGGGAGCCAAGATGCACATAAGCGCTACCCCTACTGCCAATGAACTAATCGTTTCACCATGCCGGGCTCACCGCGAGGAAGACAAGGACTATGCCGTAGTCTTTTCCACCCCGATAAATGCTAAGGGGATAACACTTCTTACTTCACCGGGTTATTACTCGGAAACAGGTGAGGAAGCAGAGTGGAACTGGCCTGCATCCGGGCGCGGCGGCGGGGTTAGTGAGTGCCTGATTGTCTTTGATGATGTTTTCGTTCCCTGGAACCGGGTGTTTATGTGCGGTGAATGGCAGTTTTCCAGAGACATTGCCTGGATGTTTGGCGTCTTCCATCGTCTCTTTGGCTGCTGTCACAAAGTGATATCAACCGAAGAGGATGCAGGAGTGGCAGCATTGATGGCTGAATATAACGGTATTGACCGGTATGCTCATGTCCAGGAGAAACTGGCCTGGCTTGCCATGCACGCTCATCTAATAGATGCCATGTCCAAGGCGGGCTGTGACCACCCCGACATATTTGAGGATATAGGTCTGGCAGCTCCCAATCTAATGTACACCAATATAGCCAAGTATATCTTTGCCAATGACCAGCACGAGACTTCCAAGATGGTGGCGGATATTGCTGGCGGTCTACCGAGCACTGTGTTTACCTACAAGGACTGGATGAACCCTGAAGAAAGGCCTTTTATAGAGAAGTATCTTGCCGGCAAGGATGGCGTACCGACCGAGCACCGACTTCGCGCGGCAAGGCTGGTAAAAGACCTGGTAGGTCATGGTCATGATGGTGCCTTTATTCACACTGAAGGCTCTCTGGCGGCGCAGAAAATGGCCATGTATGCTGCTGCTAACTGGGACAGGTATAAAGCAATCGCTAAACGGGTTGCCCAAATTCCAGGGTGGGAAGAGCACCCCGATTTGAAAGACTTACCGCCATTGCCATCCAAATGGTTAATTTAACCTTGGGGTTGGTTGTTGGTCGACTTTAAAAGGTGTTACATAGTGGTAACGTTCGTCTGACAAGTCCTCTGTCTCAAAGTGGTTATTCAGGTATTGGGGGGATTGATATTGACAAATCAGAAGTAGCCTGATATAGTTAAGCCAGGAGTAAGGTACTGACCACTAACCGACTGGGTGGTGAGTCACTACAAAAGGTTGTTAACAGATAGTCGCTTGGATCGGACATGACCGAGACGGCAAAGGAGTTTTAGTTTTGAAATGCCTTCTCTGGCTGTGTTGGAGAAGGCATTCTTATTTGTAGAATTCGCTCAAGTGAGGATGGAAATGCTTAGACTTGGATTTATTGGAGCTGGAACTGTAGGGACTGCACTATCGATTAGACTGAGCGAAAGGGGTTACCAAGTAGTAGCCGTTTCCAGTAGAAGCCATGCCTCGGCAGAAAGGCTCGCCGAGTCAATCACCGGCTGCCGTACCGTTGATAGCAGCCAGGCTGTAGCTGATGCCGCCGACTTTATCTTCATCACTACTCCGGATGACGCTATTTCATCAGTAGCCGCTGGAGTACGATGGCACCAGGGGCAAAATGTGGTTCATTGTAGTGGTGCTGATTCAACTGAGCCGCTGGAGCCTGCCAGGGAGCTGGGTGCCCGTGTAGGTGCTTTTCACCCACTGCAGACATTTGCCAGCGTAAAACAAGCCATAGATAATATATCAGGCTCAACCTTTGCCCTGGAGGCTGAGGAACCGCTACTGAGCACCCTTAAGGATATGGCTACTGCCCTCGATGGCGACTGGATAGAGCTAAAGGCAAGCGATAAAGTAATCTATCATGCTGCTGCTGTCATTGCCTGTAACTATTTAGTAACCCTGGTCAAACTGGCTACTGACCTGTGGCAAACCTTTGACGTCCCAATGGATAGAGCTAGCCAAGCACTGCTGCCACTACTACGAGGGACGATTCACAATATTGATACTATTGGTATACCCCAGTGCCTGACGGGGCCAATTGCTCGCGGCGATACCGGGACTATCAAGAAGCATATCAACGCTTTACAAGAAGTAGCCCCCGCCGTGCTCTCAACCTATTGTGAGCTTGGCCGGCAGGCAATCCCGGTTGCCTTAGCCAAGGGGAGAATAAATCAGCAGCAAGCAGAGGAGCTTGAGGCAATACTGAAGTGTGACACTGCACACAAAAGATAAGAAAGATAACTAAGGAGATAATGGCATGAAAATAAAAGGACTGATAGGCTTACTCGCCCTACTTATTGTTTGCCTATCACTTATTGGCTGTAAGGAGAGAATACCTGTGCCCCCGGTTGATACAGCCCAAGACATAGCAAAGCTGGTTGAGGAAGGTATGACCCTAGATGAAGTTTATGATCTGATGAGCAACCAGCTTAGAGACGCGACTCTCTTGTATCCGGCGCAGAATCTCGAGCGGCGGATTAGCGGCGCCTGGAGGGTTGGGGCTGTAGAAGGTGGTATGCCTGAGGATAGTGATACGCCATACAATGTTTTAATTTTTCCTCGTGATACCATTGATGCCGACAGCTACATGATATTCCTTGAGAACGAGACTATGATTGGAGCCGACTGGTTCAGCCCTACGGCAGCTAACAATATACAGAATCTGCTTGAGGGCACTCGGACACAGTAAATAGACCGAGATAAAATGGTCTGAAAGGGAGTTGAGAGGGCTGTAGAGAGAAGAAGCCTGGTGAGAATGGCGCTCAAGGGCAAAATCCATCCAGGTTGAGCTACTGATGTAAATATTTACGATGGGGCAGCATTACTATTGGCAAACTGACAATACTACCACCACAACCAAGTGAGTAGTGGAAACGATAGTATTCAAAGGAGGGATGAGATGCGCATAACGATTAACCAGATAAGGGAGATGAAGGAAAAGGGTGAGAAAATAACCATGCTCACGGCCTATGACTACTCCACGGCCAAGATAGTCGACCAGGTAGGGATACCACTAATTTTAGTTGGGGACAGCCTGGGTATGGTTATTCTCGGCTATGAGACAACTATACCGGTAACCCTGGAGGTTATGCTGCACCATACCAAGGCAGTGGTTAGAGGCACGGAACAGGCATTAATAGTCGGTGATATGCCGTTCATGACCTACCATGTAAGTACGGAGGATGCCATGAGGAACGCTGCCCGCTTTATTCAGGAAGCCGGCGCCCAGGCAATCAAGCTTGAGGGTGGTGTAACCGTAGCAGAAAAGGTGAGGCGGATTGTTGAGTGTGGTATCCCGGTTATGGGTCACATCGGGTTGACCCCGCAATCGGTTCATCAGCTTGGTGGTCACAGGGTCCAGGGCAGGTCGCCCGAGGCTGCTCTACAGATTCTCGAGGATGCTCGAGCACTGGAGGAGGCCGGTGTTTTCGCAATCGTTCTTGAATCAGTACCAGCACCACTGGCGGCTCTAATAACTGAGAAAGTAGGTGTTCCCACTATAGGTATTGCCTCTGGCGCAGGCTGCGACGGTCAGGTCCAGATTATAAATGATATTCTGGGCTCTTTCACTGATTTCGTCCCCAGGCACGCCAAACAGTATGCCAAGCTAGCTGATACGATACGAGATGCAGTTAGCGAATACTATGATGAGGTTAGGGCCGGCACCTTCCCCACCAAGAAACACAGCTTCTCCATGGACGAAAGCGTACTGGCTGAACTAAAGGCAAGGTGAAAAACGTGAGGGTCACAAATAAACGAAATC
>CAZXWQ010000059.1:0-2267 GCA_964644545.1 uncultured Dehalococcoidales bacterium
TCGAGTTCGTCCTCGTTCTCTTTCCTCTTCAGAAGGGTTGAGAATTTAGGGTCTCTGGTCCAGGAAGGGTTACCAATAACATTGCAGAAGGCCTGCCATTCGTCGTCATTGAATACAGCGATTACGCACCAGCGGTCATCTTTTCTCTCTGCCACCGGGCCCAGCCTTGAGACATAGTTGGAGTACTTTTCCTCACCCTTGCAGCGGTAGCACCCGTGAGGCGCGGCATAGGGTACACGGTTTCCGCTTTTCGGCAGGATGCGGTCATTGACCGTATAGTCCAGAATTGTTGTCTCCAGAACAGAAGCTGCCGATGCATATTGTGCCATTACTATATGCCGTCCCTTTCCAGTGCGTTTCCGATACCGGAGGGCGGCAAGAACGGGAATGAGAAGGTGGCCGGGATTGATAACATAGTCGGTGTAGTTCGTTCCGGTTCCCACGGGGGGGCGGTCGGAAAATCCGGAAAGGTAGCTGAGACCCCCCAACGGGGTGATGAGCGCCCCGAAGCCAGCTGTGTACTTGTCAGGCCCAACGAGCCCCTGCATCGGCTGGTCAACCCATATGATATCTGGCTTTAGCCTGACATAGTCCTCGTAATTAAGCCCCAGCCTCTCCTTGACCCTGGGTGAGAAATTCTCCCACACGATATCACTGGCAAGGATAAGTTTATCATAGACCTCTTTGGCTCTGGGGTGGCCAAGGTTAAGGCCCAGGCAGAGCTTGCTCGAATTCTGGTTGTTGAACCAGCCGCCAGCATTCAGGTCACCTTGCTTATCCAGGGGATGAGGCGCAGCCACCCTTATGAGGTCCGGGCGAGCGCTGTACTCCATCTTGATTACTTCAGCCCCGAAGTCAGCAAGACACTTGGTAGCCACCGGGGAGGCGGCATACCAGGAGAAGTCACAGACCCTTATCCCCTCAAGGGGTAATTTTCTATCTTCCATAATAACCTCCTAGATAGCTCCCTCTTGTTTCAAGGTAGCCAGCTGCTCCCTCGAGAAGCCCAGCTCGCCTTCATATATCTCGAAGTTGTGCTCTCCGATGAGGGGAGGCCGCTTTGATATTCGCCACGGTGCATCAGAGATGTGGTAACAGGGTGCCCCGGGGTACTTCAGGCTCACTCCCAGTTCGGGGTGCTCAACATCAACAAAGTAACCCAGAGCCTCAAGCTGGGGGCTTTCCAACAGGTCTTTCGGGCTTTGCACAGGAACCATCATGATGCGCCTTGAGGCAGCCGCCTTATATATCTCCCTCTTGGTGTGGGACATTATGAACTCAGAGAGAACCTCATTAATGTGAGCAGTCTCCGTCAGGTGTGCTTCCAGTGCCTCCGGGTCAGCTGCTATCGCCAGCAGTGCCTGCAAATCCCCCATCAACCGGAATGTCTCTTCCCATTTTTGCTCCTTCAGGTCAGCAGCCATTCCCTCACTGTCTAACCAGTCATTAACCACGTCCCAACCAACACCGGCACCGGCAAGCACCCACGACCAGATATAGCCGTCCTTGCATGGGTAGAGACCTACTCCGGGAATAACCCGCGTCTCAGCAGAAACCCTTCTGCGCACCACCTTCCTCAAGTCATAGCTTTGTATTGCTGTCTCCTGGGACATCAATACCGACTCCTGCATGGAAACGTCCACCTGTTGTCCTCTCCCGGTTAGCTCCCTGGCATAAAGAGCCATCACAGTTCCGACTGCCGCCTGAACTGAGGCTGAGTGATAAGCCTGAGAACCATGCAGCTTATGAGGCGGGTCCTCAAGAAGACCGGCAAGATACATCAGTCCCCCCATCGCCTGAGCAATAAGGTCAGAGGCCTTAAAATCCCGGTAGGGGCCAGTCTGGCCGAAGGGGGTGATAGAGGTCAGCACCAGTCCCGGGTTTATCTCTTTCAGCACCGAGTAGCCCAGCCCCATTTCATCCAGGTAACCGGGTGGAAAGGTCTCGACCATGACATCAGCAGTCCTGACCAGTTTTTTCAGGATTTCACGCCCATCGGCTATCTCCAGGTTCAGGGTAATGCCCCTCTTGCTGGTATTGAATTGAAACCAATAGAGACTCTTTTCAGGGTCTGGCTCGTCATGGAAGAAGGGTCCAATGCGTCTCATGGGGTCGCCGCCGGGCTTCTCTATCTTAATTGTGTCAGCGCCCAGGTCAGCAAGGAGCTTGGTGCAATAGACCCCTTTCTGGTCCGCCAGGTCGAGAACCCTGATGTCGCCAAGTAACGTCTCTTGCTCGCTCATTTCTCCCCCTCTCTATATTCTTCT
>CAZXWQ010000059.1:2367-6314 GCA_964644545.1 uncultured Dehalococcoidales bacterium
TGTCGCCAAGTAACGTCTCTTGCTCGCTCATTTCTCCCCCTCTCTATATTCTTCTCCAGGAATACGCCAGCCCGCACCAGCGGATTGCGGTAGTATAGCTGAGACCAAGGTCAGGATGCAAACTGACTATGATAAGCGTTTCCTCGTGAGGCACCATCCTCAAAAGAGGAGACTGTCAATCATTACCAGCCTGGTACTAAATTGCCACAGTTCCCTTTCATTCTGCATCCCTTTGCTATTTGCGGTGGGAACGTCTACAATTCTACAATAACTACATGGCCTGGAACGATATACAATGGTGCCGGTCACCAATGTAACGAAGTAAAATCAGGGGGATGCAATGCGTGACATAGTTAAGATTGCCGCCGTCCAGATGGCTCCCAGGATTACGGAAAAGAGAGAGAACCTCGATAAGATTCTGAATAAAGCGAGAGCCGCTGCCGACAGAGGCGCTGACCTGGTAGTGTTTCCAGAGTGCGCCCTGACTGGCTACGTATTTGCCAGCCGGGAAGAAGCGACCCCGTTTATGGAGCCCATTCCCGGCCCCGGCACAGATACTCTGGCAGATTGCTGCCGGGAGCTTGGTGTCCACGTTATCGTTGGTCTGCTGGAAATAGACGCGGACAGGTGCTTCAACGCCGCCGTGCTGGTTGGACCGCAGGGACTGGTGGGAAAATACCGGAAGAACCACCTGCCATTTCTGGGTATTGACCGCTTTCTTGACCACGGCGATAGACCTTTTGAGGTACACAGGACGCCGATAGGCAATATTGGCATCCATATCTGTTACGACTGCAACTTTCCTGAGAGTGCACGAATTATGGCGCTGCAAGGTGCCGATATACTGGCTCTTCCAACCAACTGGCCGGAGGGGAGGGGAAATATTGCCAGGTATGTAGTCAACGCCCGTGCCTTCGAGAACAGGGTCCATGTTGTTGCTGTAGACCGTGTTGGCGAGGAGCGGGACGCTCGTTTTCTGGGACGCAGTAAGATTGCCAATGCCTGGGGAGATACACTCGTTGAAGGCAGCAGTGATAGTGAAGAAATCATCTATGCGGAGGTCAGCCTGGCAGAAGCAAGGCAAAAGCACGTCATTTTCAAACCCGGTCAATTCGAGCTGGACTTCATGGGTGACCGGCGACCGGAACTGTATTCTGAACTCACCAGAGTCAAAAAACACAAGCGCGACACATGAAAAGCTCTTGAGAGAGCGGTTCTGCGGACAGGTCAGCCAGATAACTGGCCATAAAGCTCGCTGGGGAAACAAGGTAGTCGCGGTCAGCCGCTTCTTTTTCAGTCACGGCAGAAGCTCATACTTTATCCGTGTTCCTCCTCCCCTTTTCACCCCCTATAAGTGATTAACAGCCTTCTCTATCCTCTCCAGTGCTTCCTCCAGGGTAGTCCGAGGACAGGCGATATTAATTCTCTGGAACCCTGCTCCACCAGGCCCGAAAAGGTATCCGTCGTCAAGGCCCACTTTAGCCTTTTCCCTCATAAAAGCCCTGAGACTCATTTCATCCATCCCCAGCTCCCGGCAGTCCAACCAGACTAAATATGTTCCTTCGGGCCTGATAACCCTGATTCCTGGAATCTTTTTCCCGAAATACTCTATCAAGAATTCCAGGTTTCCTTGCAGATAATCCAGGAGCTGCTCCAGCCACTCATCACCATCCCGGTAAGCTGTCTCCAGGGCTTTCAGCGCAAATATGTTTGGCCGAGGCAGAATACCAGCCCTGGCAGTATTGAATATATCGCGGAGCTTGGTACTGGGAATAATTATCGTAGAAGCCGCCAACCCTGCCACGTTAAAGGTCTTGCTGGCTGCCATGCAGACTACGGAATGCTGTGCAAACTCCTCTGAGATTGAGGCAAACGGTATATGCTTCGAACCTCTGAAAAGTAGTTCGCAGTGGACTTCATCTGAAACCATTATAGCGTCATTCCTGATGACGGTTTCACCCATTCTAACCAGTTCTTCCCTGCTCCAAACCCGTCCTACGGGGTTATGCGGACTGCACAGTATCATCATCTTAGCGCGGGACGGAGATGGTACCATCCCTGCCCGGGGACCAAATTGCCTCTCAAGGTCATCAAAGTTAATCTCGTAACGCCCATCAATCAACTCCAGCGGGCTGCCTGCCACATGACAGCCGCTGTCCGCAACCGCTGACCAGAACGGATAGTAAACGGGCTCCTGAATAATGACATTGTCACCGGGACGTGTGAAGGCCCTCAGGGCGACATGAAGTGCAGGAATGACCCCGGGAGTAAATACTATCCATTCCGGTTCAATTCTCCAGTCGTATTTTTGCTGCATTCTATTAACGACAGCTTTTATAAGTGACGGGCCCGGGCGCGAATATCCGTAAATCTCGTGCCCCGTTCTTTCCCTCAGAGCTTCAGTGATTGGCCTGGCAATCGGGAAGTCCATGTCTGCAACCCACATAGGAAGGACATCCCCACTCCCGAACACAGGTTCAACCATATCCCACTTGGCACAATCAGTGTTTCTTCTATCGATTACACGATTAAAATTATACTTCATCTCCTCCCTCCATTGAGTTGGTCTATTCTCCTGTGGAGAGCCCGTAAAAGAGAAACAGAGCGGCATGGACGTCTACTTAAAACCATAAAGCTGCTGATACAATATCGGCTGATTGTAATGCTTCAGTCAATTACCCGGACTGAAAGCTGAGGCAGAAGTTACGGCTATTGTCAAGTACCGCCTACCACACCCTTTTGCTGACTTAGATACCCCGCACAATCAGGGAAATATACTGATGGCGTTGTTATCAACAATTGTGGAAAAATGCCGGTTTATTACCAGCTTTCCCAGCTCCTTAGCCCTCTCATTACTCATGTCCAGGCTGCTGAATGCCAGAACGGGAAGATAGGCATAGAGCAGAGTCCCCATTAAGTAGTCCTCCCAGCACTCATCATACGAGTAACCAGAAACGCCTTTCTCCAATAATCGCTGGTGGTAAAGCTTAACTATATCTTTTTCTATTTTCCGTCTTAGGTCTACGGTTAAACTGCCACCTAGAAAATAGGATAAATCAATAACACCCCTGTATTTGCTTGCTGACCCCCAATCGAACACAACGACGGGGCTCTCCTTATTTTCGAAATCAAAAAACAGGTTGTCTACGCGAAAATCAAAGTGGGTAATGGTCAGTTTATCGGTGGCTGCATGCTCAATAAGCGACGGGTAGAGCTCGTGGAGCTTCTGCCCTACCTCCCTTCCGCCCTCGGGCAGGGCTGCCACGAACATCTCTGACTGTATGGAAAAATCCCAGCCACCCCGATAGGTATCAATCAATGCCATCGCCTCGGGGCTTCCTGGTCCCGCCATCCAGGTCAATGATTTAAGCTCTTCAGTATCCCACCAGTGCGCGTGGAAATCCGCCAGCGCTAATACCGCCGTTTTCGTTTGCTCGTAGTCCAGGCCTTTAATCTGGTCTACCTGCGTGTAACACGCACAGTCCTCCAGAAAGAGGGCAAACCTGTTCGATTCTAAATCCATGTCACAATAAATAAGACCGGGTGTCCGTATCGGGCTTTTTTTAGCTACCTCTGAATAGAATCTAACCTCTCTCTCGTAGACCCGAAACAGCATGGCAACTGCGTTGGCTGACTCGAAGGAGACAGGGAATTTGGCAATCATGGTCTTTGGCAGATGCGGCGCCTTTCTATCATACTTCGGCGTAATTCTTGCCATATCGCTGACGAACCCCTCACCGACACCCATGGGCTGATATGTTATCGATTCAATATTAACATCCTCCAGGAATCCGGACGCATGTAGCGCCTCGTTCAGCCAATCTGGAGTAATGTCCTTTATGCTCGCAGGTATCATAAAACAAACCTCCTTTTCATCATTTAATCAAAGGGATTCCCCCTATCGATTACTGGGGCTATGTTAAGCCCCTGCCCGCTGGATGTCAAGA
>CAZXWQ010000059.1:6414-9165 GCA_964644545.1 uncultured Dehalococcoidales bacterium
TTCCCCCTATCGATTACTGGGGCTATGTTAAGCCCCTGCCCGCTGGATGTCAAGATTGTGTTATCTTTCATATAATTATTGATACATTTCCCCCTTACCTCGTCATTGCGAGCCGAAACTCCGAGCCGAGTGAGGAGTAGGCAAAGCAATCTCATTCCGCACTGGATTGCTTCGCCCTTCTGCAGAAGGCCTCGCAATGACATAAGAGAAGTGATGAAATTAAAACCACGGTAGGTACTACAATGGGGAGTGTCACCCATTCATCTGAACGAGCGCAGCTTCCATACAACTCAGGTCTATCGAAGAAACCAAGTCCCCCGTCTATGGACACTGAACAACACCTTCTAACATGCAGCACCAGCACCTTGATATGCCTGGCTCAGCAACCGGCTGCCCAATAAACGCTTAACGACGTGTACAAGTCTGCTAGTTTATTTCGGCTGCTCGTTCCTTCCTGCGTAGAACATCGGGGTCAGTAACAAAGCCGCCATTGAAGAGACGACCATTGCTACCCACATCACCGACGCTGCTTGCAGGTGTATCCGCAGGGGTGAAAAGAAAAGAGCCGAAAGCCCGATTGCCAGGCCAAAGGCATTAGCCAGAACCGGCCGGGAAACACTTGATAGAGCGGCAGCGACTGATTCCCGCCTGCTCATACCCTCCTTCTGGAAGTGATAGATGCCTGAGAGCAGATGGATGGAATAGTCCACACCAACCCCGATAGCAATAGCAGACAGAGTAGCTGTCATAATGTTGAGATTAAATCCGGTTATTGCCAGCATACCCAGAATGGCGGCAATGGTGATGGCTATTGGCAGCAGACCAACCAGTGCCGCCTTGAGCCTTCTCAGGGTTATCCAGAGCATGATAAATATCAGGGCTAGGGCCAGGCCCAGGCTCTGAATCTGACTCTGCACAACCAGATTATTCATCTCATCGAAAAGTACCGGCATGCCGGTTATCACCCGGATAGTGTCCTGGTTCTGCGCAACGAACGCATCCAGCTTCTCTATATCCCCTGAACCCAGGCCTTTAGTCCTGACCACCAACCTGAAGCCATTGTCTGAAACCCAGCTTTGCTGACCTTCAGCACCCACCTGCATCAGCAGCCCCTGAATAAGCACCGGGTTTTGAGGATAAGCATCCTGCCCGGTCATCATCCTGTTAACTCCCCGAATCAAATCAAAAACTGAAAAGGCGCTCCCTATACCAGGCACTTCTTCCAGTTCCCTCTCGGTCGCCAGAACCCTGCTGGCGAACTCGTAATCAACCAGTGCCGCCGGACCATTCTCGGAAACTATCTCCCCGCTAAGCGGTAGCGCCCCACCGAAATGCTCCTCAACCCTGGCAAAGGTGTGCCTGATTTCAGAGCTTTCCTTAAAGAACATCAACTGATTGGACACCACCTCAAGCCTGGGCACATAGAATGCAGAAACCCCGACAATAGCCAGGAAAACCACAACAATCAGGACTCTTTGCCGGGATGCTGCCACAACGAACCTGCCGAGGTGATTTTTGTCAAACTCTGCCGTTGATGAGGGCAGTTTTATTCTGGATAGCACTGCCGGCAGAAAGAAAAGGGAGACCACGCCCGCATAGCCAATACCCAGAGATACGAATATCCCCATCTGCCTGATTGGCAGCACCTGTGTCCAGGTGAGGGAGGCAAACCCCGCCATTGTAGTAATGGTAGTCAGAAATATCGGCATGCCAACCATCCGCAGGGTCTCTACAGTAAGCTGCCGGCGGTCAGTATATTTACCCATATTTTCAATAAAATGACTCGTATAGTGCAGGCCGTCAGCGGCGCCCATCACTATAACGAATATCGGGCTGAGAATTGTCACCAGACTCAGCTCCTGCCCGCTCCAGAAGATGGTGCCAAAGGTCCACAGGGCACCAATACCCGCCGGGACTATTGCCAGTACGGCTAGTATGCGACTCCTGAGAGCTGCGAAGAAGACCAGGAGCACAAGTATAATGGCACAGGGTGGTACGATACACAGTATCCTCACCAGATAGCTCCAGAGGGTGTCTTTGATGATTTCGTTGCCGGCCAGGGAGATGGTCAGGCTCTCTGAATTCTCAGCTGTCTCCCTGAGCGACCTGACTGCTTCTCTTGCCGGTTCATCCGGTTCCAGATTGGCAACGAGAATACCGGTCCGGCCGTCAGAGGAAAGGAACTGGTCAGTCATGAAATACTTATTCTCGATAAAATCCCTGAGCGGTACATAGCTGGTATCAATGAAATGTTCGTTCACTGGAATTATTCTGCCCTGCAAGGAGATTTCCGGTGGTAGAAGGCTTTGCACTTCGGAGATGCCATCAATGGTTAGAATCTCCTCTTGAAGTCGGAAAATATTTATCAGATTCTCTTTAGTCAGAAGTGAATCACCATGCTCAACAAGAACCGAGATAGCTTCGCCACTCTGGTACTTCTCGTTCAACCGGTTGAACTCCTCTGCCCTGGGATTCCCCTGCGTGAAGGCACTCAGGAAATCGGTATCGATGTTAAATCTATAGAAGGAAGCTAAGGCAGCGATGTTCAGGACAATCACAACAGCAATAATCAGCTTCGATTTCGTGTAGACGAAGTTAGCTATTCTTTCCACAATGGTACCTCCTCATTGTTATATATCATTCTTCCTCGCGTTTCGTCAACAAAAACGGTAAGCCCTTAATCCGTGAATTCTCTAAGGGTAACCCCCAACTGTCATTGCGAGGAGCCCTTCTCAGAAGGGCGACGTGGCA
>CAZXWQ010000060.1:0-8895 GCA_964644545.1 uncultured Dehalococcoidales bacterium
GCCAGTACGCCCAGTATCACCAGGTTGACTCCGGGTATTATCATGAATATACCCAGCCAGGTCGGCCGATTGCAGGTCTCTGCTATGTTCATCCAGATGTAGATATAGACAATTATATTCACTATTGGAATGAAGAACAAAAAGAACCACCAGCCGGACTGACCGGCTATCGTACACAGAAGATAGAGATTAACGATGGGAATCCAGGCTAACCACGCAGATGATGTATCCGTTTTCCTGGCTATGATATGGAGGCAAAGTGACACCAAGACATATAACGGCGGCCCCAAGGCCAGAGACCAGTCCCACATCTCTAACCTCCTGCAGCGGCAGTACCACGACACCGAAACTGTCGACCCAGGATTTATTTTCAGTTTAATTATCCTTGGTCGGGTTGTCAACAGCTGAGTGGCCATTGATATGATTCAAGAACCGGCTATTGGTGCTATGATGAGGGCCCGGTATCGTATGCCTTCCAAATATGAAGAGGCGATTAGAGACAATCCAGGGGCGAAGGTGCTATAATCAGGCTATGAAAAAGGATTTGATGGATATTCTTGCCTGTCCGGTATGCAAGGGGGAGCTGGAGCTTACTGCAGAGGAGGAGAACGAGACGGAAGTGGTCACCGGTACCCTGTACTGCGCGAAGTGCGATGTGCGCTACCCTATTGTGGATAC
This sequence comes from uncultured Dehalococcoidales bacterium, assembly GCA_964644545.1. Classification (GTDB taxonomy): domain Bacteria; phylum Chloroflexota; class Dehalococcoidia; order Dehalococcoidales; family Fen-1064; genus CAZEBT01. The sequence goes on from CAZXWQ010000060.1 coordinate 679, forward strand.
CATCCCCAATCTTCTGCCACCGGAACAGCAGACCTAATCAGGTCTATAGGCTACGCCACTCTGTGGTGATTCCCATACCTCCACACAGGATAGGGAGACTGACGCTCCCGTCAGTTTCGGCTTGAGTTCATCATATATGCTGACCGCAATATTCTCCGAAGACGGGTTTTCCTTATCGAATGGCGGCACCTCATTGAGACAGGTGTGGTCATATTTAACCAGGATATCATCCAGGTGCTTCTTTAAAGCGGTAAAATCATAAGCCATTCCTGTATCATCGACCCGTGACGACTCTACCCTGGCTACCACCCGGAACCGATGTCCGTGCAGTGCTTCACACTTGCCCTGATATCCTCTCAGGAAATGGGCGGCATCAAAGTGTCTCTCAACAGATACCTGGTACATTGCTATGCCTCAACCGTTCTCCAATTTAAATATGCCCTGTGTTCCTTCCTTTAACCCCTGTCGTAGCTCCCTGATAGTCTTGCCGCTAACCGGATGTACCAGTTCGGGGGCAATCTCAGCAAGGGGAACGAGGGCAAAGTCCCTCTCCTCCAGTCTGGGATGAGGGATAACCAGCTTGGGGGTTTTAATAATCTGGTCACCGTAAAACAGAATATCAATATCGAGGGGGCGGGGGGCATTACGTTCACGCAATGTCCTGCCCAGCTTTGATTCAATACCCTTGACCAGCGTGAGCAGCCCCATAGGCGCCAGTCTGGTATTGACCTGACAAACCAGGTTAAGAAAACGAGGCTGCTGAGTGTTACCAACTGGCGCGGTATCGTATATGGACGAAACCTGCCCCAGTTGCACCCTTTGTGATAGAAGCTCCAGGCCCCTATCCAGGTTACCCTTGCGGCTTCCCATATTTGAACCTAGACCAAGATATACTGTTACCGGTCTGGAACTCATTTAGTCAACCTGTAGCGCTAATTGCCATGATTATTATATCACAGCCAGGGGTTGTCTCCCATGTTACCTCTGACACAGCAGATATACCAACCTGCTGGAAGAACCTCAATTGCTGTATAGTATGTCTTGGACACCGCACAGGATTATGTTGACACTCAGCTTATCACTATGGTAATATATCTATTTGTGCTTGGCAGTTCGGCCAATAGTTGACAGATTGAACATCAAGCCTCAATCTGCTATTATTTGTGTTAATGGATGAGTCTTAGCTCATCCATTAAAATTGTGGAAGACAGGAGAAAATAATTGCCTACTATTAATCAGCTTGTACGTAAGGGGCGTAAGAGGGGTACTAAGAAGACCAAAACGCCAGCATTACACTATAACTATAACGCTTTGAAAAACAGGATGATGTGGGGTGACGGCTCTCCGCAAAAGCGGGGGGTTTGTGTTCAGGTAAAGACTACAACCCCGAAGAAACCTAACTCGGCGTTGCGCAAAATAGCCAGGGTGCGGCTGACCAATGGCATGGAGGTAACTGCTTATATTCCTGGTGAAGGGCATGAGTTACAGGAGCACTCGGTGGTTCTTCTTCGGGGAGGGCGAGTGAAGGATTTGCCCGGTGTCCGTTACCATATTGTCCGTGGTGCACTGGATGCTGACGGCGTGGCCAACCGGCGCAAAAGCCGTAGTAAGTATGGCGCCAAACGGCCCAGGGCAATAGTGGAGACCGAGTAGGAGATAAGATGCCAAGGCGTGCCAGAACTATAAAAAGGCAGGAACTAATACCTGATGCCAAGTATCAGAATGCAACCGTAGCCCGGTTGATTAATAAGGTAATGGCGTCTGGTAAGAAGAGCAAGGCAGAGAAGATTGTATATGGTGCTCTGGATATTATGGAGGAGCACGGGGCCAAGGTCCCGGTTACTGATTTGGAACATGCAGTGAGGAATGTCACTCCCCAGCTTAAGGTAAAGTCGCGTCGTGTTGGGGGTGCCACCTATCAGGTACCGGTGGAGGTTGAGTCCAGGGTGGGATTATCCCTAGCCATACGCTGGCTGGTAGAATCAGCGCGAGGAAGGGCGGGCAGGTCTATGGCGGAGAAGCTAGCCGCTGAACTCAGTGATGCCGCAAAGGGGCAGGGGGTCACAGTTAAGAAACGTGACGATACCCATCGCATGGCTGAGGCTAATAGAGCCTTTGCGCACTACAGATGGTGAGAGGTGGTCTACGATTAGCTCTAATATTGCCCTAAAGGATAAAACTATGCCCAGGAGTTTCCCGTTAGACCGTATACGGAATATAGGTATTATTGCTCATATTGATGCTGGTAAGACCACCGTCACTGAGAGAATACTATATTATACCGGTCGTACCTATAAGATAGGCGAGGTGGATGAAGGCACGGCGGTAATGGACTGGATGGAGCAAGAAAGGCGGCGCGGCATTACCATCACAGCGGCGGCTACAACCTGCCACTGGAAGGAACACCGCATCAATATTATTGATACTCCGGGACACGTGGACTTTACTGCTGAGGTTGAGCGCAGCCTCAGGGTGCTGGATGGCGGGGTGGTGGTTTTCGATGCTGTGGCCGGCGTTGAAGCTCAGTCGGAGACAGTTTGGCGACAGGCTAACAACTACGGGGTGCCCAGGATATGCTTCATCAATAAGATGGAGAGGATTGGCGCCGATTTTGACCGAACCATCTCGATGATTGAAGACCGGCTGGAAGCTAACTCCCTACCAATACAACTACCTCTGGGCAGTGAAGCCTCTTACCAGGGTATTATTGACTTGATAGAAAACAAGGCATGGACCTTTGCTGACGACCGAGATGCCGAACCGATAGAAATACCTATCCCTGGGCCGGAGCGAGCCAGGAGTATCGAATTTCGCGAGGCGATGATTGAGAAACTGGCTGAGGTGGATGACCAGATCCTGAATGCTTATCTCGAGGGTGAGGATATTACCGCCTCTGAGCTAAGGCTAGCGGTAAGGAGGACAACCCTGGCAAATACTGTAGTACCGGTTCTTTGCGGCAGTGCCCTGACGAATAAGGGCATTCGCCCGCTCCTTGATGCCATTGCAAATTACCTCCCATCTCCTATGGATATGCCGCCAGTGCTGGCGATTGATATCAAGGTAGGTACTGAGGTAATCCGTGAGGCTAGAGATGAGGAACTATTTTCCGCTCTAGCCTTTAAAGTAGTTACCGACCCCTTTATGGGCAGGCTGGTCTACTTCAGGGTCTATTCGGGCAGGGTCAAGGCGAGAGCACAGATATACAACTCAACCCGCCGTAAGGCGGAGCGCACCGGACGGCTATTTTTAATGCACGCCAATCGCCGTGAGGAGATAGATGTGGCTGATACCGGGGCTATCGTAGCTACCCTGGGTCTTAAGAATACCTTCACTGGTGATACCCTGTGCCACACATCTCAGGCAGTGCTTCTTGAATCCATCCGTTTCCCGGAACCAGTACTATCAATTGCTATTGAACCCAGGACGAGGGCTGACCAGGACAAGATGGGAGAGGCACTACGCAAGTTGACCGAGGAGGACCCTACCTTTAAGGTCAGGTATAACGAGGAGACGGGTCAGACTGTTATTGCCGGCATGGGTGAGCTTCACCTCGAGGTTATAGGGCACAGGTTGCTCAGCGAATTTGGGGTAGGGGCACAGGTGGGCAAGCCACGGGTTGCCTACAAGGAGACTATTACTTTGCCCGTACGGGGTGAAGGGAGATTCATTCGGCAAAGCGGGGGTCATGGTCAATATGGTCATGTCTATATTGAGATTGAGCCCGCGGAGCGAGGCGGTGGCTTCCAATTTGTGAACAGTATCAGGGGAACAGCCATACCGAAGCAGTATATTCCGGCGATTGAGGCCGGCATCAAAGAGGCTATGGAGACCGGAGTACTGGCTGGCTACCCAATGCTTGATATTAAAGTAACCCTTTATGATGGCAGCTATCACGAAGTTGATTCTTCGGAGCTGGCTTTCAGGATGGCCGGCTCTATAGCACTGAAGAAATGCGTGGCCAAGGCTAAGCCTGTCCTTCTGGAGCCTATTATGAAGCTGGAGGTGACAGCACCAAAGGATTTTCTGGGAGATATAATTGGTGATGTCAATGCGAAAAGAGGACATATTGAATCTATTGAGACACACGGCGAAATATGCATTATCCTGGCCTTTATACCCCTGGCCGAGACTTTTGGCTATGCCACCAGCCTCAGGTCACTGACTCAGGGCAGAGCCAGCCACTCTATGGAGTTCTCCAGCTATCAGGAGGTACCTACCGAATTGGCGGACGAAATTATGGATAAAGCGGGGTTTATGAGATATGCCTAAGCAAAAGATTCGTATTAAGCTAAAGGGTTTTGACCACAGGATAGTTGACCAGTCCGCTCAGCAGATTGTTGAAACAGTAGAACAAACGGGGGCAGTCGTCGTCGGGCCAATCCCATTGCCTACCCGGATAAAGAAGTACAGTGTCATTCGCTCCCCCTTCAAAGACAAGGACTCTCAGGAGCAGTTTGAAATACGAACCCATAAACGCCTTATTGATATTGTAGAAACAACCTCCAAAACAATCGATTCCCTGACCAAGCTGAGTTTACCGTCAGGGGTTGAGCTTGATATTAAAATGAGCTGATTGTGGGACTGGATGAGATATGATTCAGGGAATTATTGGTAGAAAGCTGGGTATGAGCCAGATGTTCAGGGACAATGGTAGAGCCGAGGCAGTAACTGCTATTGAGGCTGGTCCTTGTACTGTAACGCAGGTTAAGACTATGAGCAAAGAGCGCTACGAGGCTATTCAGCTTGGTTTTGGTAAAGCCAAGCGGCTTAACTCTCCGCAGCGAGGGCACCTGAAGGAGCTGGGGCAGTTCCGTTACCTGCGAGAGTTCAGAGTGGATGATACTGAAGGTATCCAGGTTGGAGACAGGGTTAATGTTAGCTTGTTTGAGGTAGGCGACCTGATTGATGTTACCGGCATATCGAAGAGCAAGGGTTTTGCTGGCGTCGTAAAGCGCCATCATTTTGCCGGAGGCCCGAAAACACACGGGCAGTCTGACCGTCACCGCCATGCCGGCTCCATAGGGGCCACCACCTCGCCGGGCAGGGTGTTTAAGGGGACGCGTATGGCTGGCCGTATGGGTGGTGACCAGGTGACCGAGCGTCATCTAGAGGTTTTTGAGACAGACCCTGAGCGCAACCTGCTCCTGGTCAAGGGAGCGGTGCCCGGGAACAGGAACGAGCTGTTGTTGATAAGGAAATCAAGTAAGGGGAAGAAGGGGAATGAAAACTCCGGTTTATGACCTTGCTGGAGAAGTGGTTGACCACATTGAAATTAGTGACCAGGTTTTTGATGTACCGTTTAACGAACTGGTGGTGCATCAGGCAGTGGTAAGACAGCGAGCTAATGCCCGTCAGGGAACATCCAGCACCAAGACTCGCAGTGAGGTTCGTGGCAGCAGCCGGAAGATTTACCGTCAGAAGGGCACCGGTATGGCCCGGGCTGGTAGTATAAAGTCGCCACTGCGCAGGGGAGGGGGGATTGCGTTCGGCCCCAAACCAAGAAGCTACCAGCAGGCAATGCCCAAGAAAATGCGCCGACTGGCTTTGAGGTGTGTACTGTCAGCCAAGGCCAGAGACGAAGAATTAATGATTGTGGAGTCGCTGAAGCTCAATGAGCCCAAGACTAAGGAAATGGTGCGGATTCTGAAGGAGCTAAAGGTAGATGCCTCGGCACTTATTGTTACATCTGAGGCGGAAGCTAATGTGGTCAAATCCGCTCGCAATCTGGGGGGGATTAAGACACTACCAGCCAGTCTGCTCAATGTGGGTGACATCCTATCCTACAAGAAGCTGGTGATGGAGGTAGCTGCGGTGCGGAAGGCGGAGCAGCTGTGGGGGAAGAGATTGCCTGAGGAAGGAAATAATGAACTTATACCAGGTACTGCAGCGCCCATTAATAACTGAGAAGAATGCCGCCCTTCAAGCCAGCGGTAAATACGCCTTTGAAGTAGCCAAGGGGGCTAACAAAGTCCAGATAAAACAGGCTGTTGAGAAGGCATTTAAGGTGAAGGTGACGGCAGTTAACGTGATGACTGTTCCCGGCAAGCAACGAAGGGTGGGAAGACAGCAGATATTGACCCCGACCTGGAAGAAGGCAATCGTTACCCTTAAATCGGGTGACAAAATAGAGTTGTTTGAGGGTGTTTAATAATGGGGAAGTTTGAAGGGGGCACTGAATGGCATTAAAGGCATATCGGCCGACCTCTCCCGGCAGGCGGGCAATGACCGGCTATACCTTTGAGGAGATAACCAAAGAGAAGCCAGAAAAATCTTTGCTCCTGCCCCTCAAGAAGAAGGCTGGTCGTAACAATCAGGGGAAGATAACGGTTCGTCACCGGGCTGGTGGTGCGAAGCGAAGGCTCCGCATTATCGACTTCAAGCGGGACAAGATTGGCGTCCCGGGGAGGGTGGCTGCTATTGAATATGACCCAAACCGTTCGTCACGTATTGCTCTTATTTACTATGCTGACGGAGAGAAACGCTACATCCTTGCTCCCACAGGGCTTGGCGTTGGTGATACCATAAAGTCGGGAGAAGATGCTGAGATAAGGCCTGGTAATACCCTGCCGTTAAGGCGACTGCCAACCGGCACCCAAATCCACAATATTGAGTTGAAAGAGGGTAAGGGGGGGCAGCTAGTGCGGAGCGCTGGGGCTTCGGCTCAGCTATTAGCCAAGGAAGGGGAATATTCTCACGTTCGGCTACCATCTGGCGAGATACGGCTGATTCGAAGCAATTGTACGGCTACTATTGGGCAGGTAGGCAATGTTGAGCACCAGGGCATTAATTTAGGCAAGGCAGGTCGTAAGCGCTGGTTAGGCTGGAGGCCTACGGTGAGGGGTTCAGCCATGAGCCCGAGCGACCACCCTCATGGTGGTGGGGAAGGCAGGAGTCCGATAGGCATGCCCGGCCCTAAAACACCGTGGGGCAAACCAGCACTGGGCTATAAGACACGTAAGAATAAAACTACGGATAGAATGATTGTCAGGCGCCGGAGGACTAAGTAAGATGTCAAGGTCGACTAAAAAGGGTCCCTCAGTTGATGCCAAGCTAATGAAGAAGGTGGAGGCGGTTAATCGCTCTGGTCAAAAGACAGTGATAAAAACCTGGGCTCGCTGGTCGACCATTCTGCCTGAGATGGTAGGGTTTACCATCGGTGTGCATGATGGCAGGAGGCATGTGCCCATATATATCACCGAAAATATGGTGGGGCATAAGTTAGGTGAGTTTGCAATAACTCGAACCTTCAGGGGACACTCGGCCAAGGCAGAGACAACGGTTCAGAGAAGGAGAAAGTAGTCCAGGCAGGAGATGAAATGCAGGTAAGGGCAGTGGCCAAGAACACCGGTGTGTCAGCTTACAAGATGCGCCCGCTGGTTAATATGGTTAGGGGCAAGATGGTGGATGAAGCGTTGACCATACTCAGGTTTGCGCCTTCCCCAAATGCCCTGATTGTATCCAAGACAATAAAAACAGCGGTAAATAGTGCTGAGAACACCTATCAGATGTCCCCCGACAATTTAAAGATTGTCGGCATCTATGCTGATGAAGCACAGACATTGAAGAGGTATCGTGCCAGCGCCCGGAGGCGAGTCAGCCCTATCCTGAGACGGTCCAGTCATATTACAGTCATTGTCGATGAGCAGGAGGATTAATGGGACATAAAGTTCACCCTACGGGTTTTAGGATTGGTGTCATACGTGATTGGGATGCGAAGTGGTATGCTGATAGGCACTATATGGAGTACCTGCAGGAAGACCTGAAGCTTCGAAAGGCTGTTCAATCGATGTATCCGGAGGCCGGGGTTTCCCGGGTAGAGATTGACCGCCAGGCAAATAATGTGTCGTTAACTATTTATACTGCCCGGCCGGGTATTCTCATCGGGAGGGGAGGACAGCGAGTAGATGAAATGAGGCTTCGTCTTGAGGGTCTTATTGGTAAGAGGGTTCAATTGAATATCCGGGAGGTCCAGCAGCCCGAGCTTGATGCTCATCTGGTAGCGAGGTCAGTAGCCGAACAGATGGAGCGGCGGGTTGCTTACCGGAGGACTATGAAACAGACGATGCTCCGCACTATTCAGGCTGGTGCCAAGGGAATGAGAATTAGTGTAGCTGGTAGATTGGATGGCGCCGAAATAGCCCGCCGGGTGACCATGCATGACGGCCAGGTGCCCCTGCATACCCTGAGAGCTGATATTGATTACGGTTTCGTTGAGGC
>CAZXWQ010000061.1:0-1382 GCA_964644545.1 uncultured Dehalococcoidales bacterium
AGAGAATTATAACCCGTGTAAAATCTGTGTAAAACAGGATTGCCCGGGCAGGAGGTAAAGTTCAGGTATATGATTCGAAAAGGGTTAGCCGGGGGCAGTTTCAAGCCACTCACTGAAGAGTCCATAGCTAAGGTTCACCAAACCGCAATGCGGATAATCGAGGAAATAGGGTTTGAGGTCAACTCAGAGACAGCACTGGAACTCTTCAGCAAAGCCGGAGCCCGGGTAGACCGGCAAGAACGGCGGGTTCGCATACCACGAGAGACGGCACTGGAACTGATCAACGAGGCACCATCGGAGGTGAGACTTTGTGGCCGGGATAAGAAATACGATATATTACTCGGTGGCAACCGTGTATACGCGGGGACAGGAGGAACTGCGCTCTATATATATGAACCAGCTACCGACTGCAAGCGACCAGCGACTCTGGAAGACCTGAAGCACATTGCCAAACTGGTTGACCATCTGGATAATATCCACCTGTTTATGTTGCCCACCTATCCAAACGAGTTGCCCGTGGAGCAGGTGGATGTAAACCGCTTTTTCGCCGGACTGGACAATAGCGCCAAGCATATCATGGGAGGAGTTTACACCCTCGACGGGGTGAAACAGGTAATACGGATGGCCGAGATAGTGGCTGGCTCTGCCGAAGCGCTGCGGCAGCGTCCCCTGGTCTCCATGATAACCTGCAGCATAAGCCCTATGAAGCTGGATGCACATTACGGTGATTTGGTGATAGCTATTGCCAAGAGCGGCATCCCAGTGGTATGCCCTGCCGAGCCATTATGCGGGGCGACATCACCGGTCACTCTTGCCGGAAACCTGGTTATTCAAACTGTGGACTCACTGATGGGCGTAATGCTCACCCAGATTGCTAATCCAGGGACACCCGTCATCTTTGGGTCAGTGGCTACCAGCACGGACCTGAGAAATCTCAACTACCTTGCGGGCTCAGTTGAGATGGGTCTGATAAACGCGGCTGGTGCACAGATAGCCCAGTTCTACAAACTCCCATTCTATGCTACTGGCGGCATGACAGATTCCAAGGCACTGGATGCCCAGAGTGGCTACGAGTCAGCACTCACCAGCCTGCTCTGTGCCCTGGCGGGTGCCAACTTTATCCACGATGCCGCAGGACTTATGGAATTCGCCATGACGGTCTGTTATGAGAAATTCGTCATAGATAACGAGATACTGGGGATGGTGATGAGGGCGGTTGAAGGCATAAGGGTGGACGATGATACCCTCGCCTTTGACCTTATTAAGCAGGTGGGGCCCGGTGGCAATTTTGTCGCTGCCAAGCACACCAGAAGTCATATGCGCAGTGAACACTATCAGCCCTCTCTAAGCGACAGGAAAAGCAGGGAGGAATGGGAAACAGA
>CAZXWQ010000061.1:1482-5351 GCA_964644545.1 uncultured Dehalococcoidales bacterium
AACACTATCAGCCCTCTCTAAGCGACAGGAAAAGCAGGGAGGAATGGGAAACAGAGGGAAAGAATGCTATCTGGGAGAAGGCAGCAAAAATGGTACCGCAAATTATGGCCGCCAGTAACTACAGCCTGCCCGCCGAGACCAGGTCTCGTATACTCTCAGAGATAAAGGGTCTTGTCAACTAGCCTGTACTTGTAATGGGATAGAAGACCAGCGTATTGTAAGAGTCCATTGCCTGAAATATTGCCCGGCAGGATAGCTCTCGTCATAAAAAGGGTATATACAAGCTCACAAATAGGTAATCATAGTAGACTAGGAGAAACGTAATGGCACGACAAGGAGTACTGGTAGAACCATACCAGAGACTGAATCAAGAGCAGATAGAGAGGATACACCAGGCCTCTCTAGACATATTAGTTGACCCCGGCATAGTGTGCTTTAACAGTGATGCCGCTGAGGTCTACGGCGATTTCGGTGCGGATGTTACACCTGTAGAAGAGGAAGGTCCCGCTCGCTGGCTGGTTAAGATACCTGAGAAGATTATCCATGATACATTACAGGCAGCACCAAAGGTAGTGAAGCTTGGAGCCCGCAATGAGGACAACTGCCTTATTCTCGATGGCAGTGAACCAAGGGTACGCTTTGCCTCCGGCTCTGAGGCTAACAATTGGCTGGATGTGGACGTGGAGACCTTTGTCAGCAAGAGTGACCCGGCTCACGAGGCTGATTTCCCCGTATTCAGGATGCAGAAAGGCACCGTGGACAGGCTGGCCCGGGCAGCACACCTTTGCGAGAACCTCGATTCGTGGGATAGCTTCCTGCGCACAGTCAACATCCAGGATAACGATATCAACGACGATAACAAGGATGTTAACAAGTTCTTCGCCTCCCTGAACAACACCACCAAGCACGTCATGTCAGGTCTAACGCAACTCACCCAGCTGGATAACGTAATTAAAATGGCTCAAATCATTGCCGGAGGAGAAGATAGTTTCAAAGAGAACCCCATCATCTCTTTCATCACGTGTACCGTAAAAAGCCCCCTGCAACTTGTAGACGATACCACTCAGAAGGCTATCGAAATAGCTAAAAGAGGCGTTCCCCTGGTAATCTCCAGCTCTCCTCAGGGTGGCTCTACTGCCCCAATCAGGGAAGAGGGTATGGTAGCCCAGATAAATGCCGAAATTCTGGTGGGTATAGCCCTGACTCAACTGGTGAACAAGGGGGCAGCAGTTCTATATGGCAGTGTGCCGGTGAGAGCACGCATGGATGACCTCAATGATTCCTACGGAGTCCCTGAGTTCAGCCAGTACAACATCGATTGCGTCCAGATGGCACGCTATTACGGTCTGCCCTGCTATTCTACCGGTGGCATCTCTGATGTGAATGTCCCTGGTATACAAGCCTCCGTGGAGAGGCTGTTTTCACACATCCTGGTAACACTATCCGGCGCGCAGTATATTCACTACGCCTTTGGTCTTCTGGAGCGGACCAATACCTTCTGCCCTATCCAGGCAGTGCTGGATAATACACACATAGACATGGTGAAAAGGTTTGTCAAGCAGCCAGCAATCACCAACGACAGAATTACAGAGTGCCTGGAGCAGGTGCGAAGGGTGATGGGTACCTCGCACAAGCTCTATGTGCGCTTTGTGCGGAGTGCGCTCCGTTCTGGTGAGATTGCACCATCATACCCCTTTGAGGGCAAAGACATGGTAGATGAGACGTTGCTCCGAGCACGAGAGAAGATGGAGGAGATAATGTTGCAGCCACCTAACCACATAGATGGAGCAACCTTGGACCGTGTGTTCCAACAGGTACCTGGCCTGTTAACAAGACTAAGAGAATACTAAAATCGGGGAGAAAGAAAGAATGACAGAGGATATAATCAGCCTGATTCAAGAAAATGTGATTCAGGGCAGAGTAACAAAGGATGACGAGGGACTGGAAGAAGAGATGGTAGGTCAACCGGGAGTTACCGAGCTTATTTATAAAGCCCTCGACCAGAAAATTGGTATTATCGATATAATCAACCGGGGACTCACCGAAGGCATGAGCATCGTCGGGCAAAAATTTGAAACCAGGGAGTACTTTATTCCAGACATGCTGGCTTCGGCCGAAGCGGTAGGAGCCGCTATGGAGATACTGGAACCCCACCTTGCCAGTAGCGGCATCGAAGCTAAGGGCAAGATAATTATGGCCACAGTAAAAGGAGACCTCCACGATATCGGCAAGAATATAGTGACAATACTGCTCCGTGGAGCAGGCTATACGGTTAAGGACCTGGGCAATGATGTTGAGCCTCAAGCCATCGTTGATGCAGTAAGAGAAGAGAACCCCCAGGTCATAGGACTATCAGCACTGCTAACCAGCACCATGACACAAATGGGAGATACCATTCAGGCACTCACGGATAACGGGCTCAGGAGCAAGGTCAAGGTCATTATAGGTGGAGCACCTGTCTCAGAGGACTTCGCTCGGAGCATCGGGGCTGATGGCTACGGTGCTGATGGTTTTCAAGCAGTGGCTATAGTAGAATCTCTGGCCTCTGGAGCAGGCAGTTAGGAGGTGAAGACATGGCTGAAGTAGATGCTTATAATGAGGCACTAAAGAGTGGTCAGTACCAGAAACCCGGCGGACTTATTGGTAAATACGATAACGTACGCCGTTTCTGGGAAGATGAGCAACTGGGAATCTACCTTAAACCATACCTGCAACGGCTGGTAGCCCGAAGGAAGGAAAGTAGCCAAAATCTGCGCGTTCTGGACCTGGGGTGCGGTAGCGGTGACGGCTTCGAGTTTATTACCAGCATCAATGACAGTAAAGACTCACTTTCAGAGCACAACATTAAAGTTGTGGAGCCCGATATGCTTGAGCTTTACAGAGGTATTGATATCAATGAGGGCCTCCTGGAACAAGCTCGGGCTACCTATGGCAACGCACAGAATATGGACTTCGTTCATTCTGATTTCAATGATTTTGACTATACTTCTGAAGAGACCTGTGACCTTTATTTGGCTAACTACGGAACACTTTCCCATAACACCGATGAGCAGACCGTGAATTTACTGGCCAACATTGCCGAGCAGAGCAAAAACGGCACCCTCATCGCCATTGACTGGCTGGGGCGATACTCCTATGAGTGGCAGACACTCTGGACACATAATCTTGAAGACAACCAGTGGATGGATTACGCCATCTCTTATATATATGCCGATGGTGACAGGAAAGAGCACGAGTTGACTTACTTCCCGCTAAGGATTATGGGACGCCAGGAAGTTCAGAATATCTATCGGCAGGCTAAAAAGAAGGCAAATGGAGCTATTATCTTGCGCAAGCTGGCTGACCGCTCTTCATTTGTGGGTCGCCACATGGACACAGCCCAGTATAATCGGCACTGCCAGCCTCTGCGTGGACTGGTCAGTTTGCTCTTTGAGCCTAACCTTTGCAGCAACCTGGATGAGCTAATGGTGCGTTATGTCCCCAGAGAGGGCTTCACTGCCGTCAACGCCTACCACCAGAAACTTACCGGGTGGTGGAACTACCTCATAGCCTACACCAGAGCACTGCTTGAGCAAAATACACCTCCGGAGGCACCGGCGGTAGTCCCTCCCACTGTCAGGAAAGCCCTCAGCGCCATGAAGAAGGTGGTGAAAGCAGCATCTGGAATGACAGTAGGAACCCCGCGGGCCAGCCTGTTAGAACCACAGCTGGCCTACTGTCTCCGAGAACTCGAGATGGGTTTGCAAGAAGGGCTGGGGTGCGGGCACGGGCTGGTCGCTATCTTCGAGATTGTAAAATAACCCCTTGCCCATATTACACTGCCAATAAGGAGAGTCTCACCCGATGAGCGGACTTGCCATTGCCTGCGG
>CAZXWQ010000061.1:5451-8886 GCA_964644545.1 uncultured Dehalococcoidales bacterium
TACACTGCCAATAAGGAGAGTCTCACCCGATGAGCGGACTTGCCATTGCCTGCGGCGATTCCAATCGCAATGAAATAGAAGCCATTATGCGTACAATCGCCCATAGGGGACCCCACGCCTCAGGGATATATGAAAGCGACCAGATAATTCTTGCTCAAAACTACCTCCGGGCGGACGGTGCTGTGGGTGCTGACGGTATAAAAATTCCTATTCGCAGCACCAGCAACCCCAATCTCGTAATCTGCTATGATGGCCAGATGGGTAATTGGGCTGACCTGGCTAAAAACCACAACGTGCCAGACGGTTCCTTCAGAGAAGAGCGCCTGCTTCTAGTACTCTATGAGAAATATGGTACGGAAATGCTCGAACATCTCAGCGACGCCATCTTCGCATTTGTCATTTACGACGGCAAGAATCTCCTGGCAGCCCGTGATTTGCTGGGAATCAAGACCCTTTTCAACGGCTGGAAAGACAACACACTGTACCTTGCCTCTGAACTCAAGGGGATACTACAGGTGACCAAAGAGGTCTACGAGTTCCCCAACGGGCATTACATGGTTCGTAGCGGTCAATTCACAAGGTTTGCCGAACTACCCGAGAGTCCACCAGAGTTCTGGGACTATAGCGTCGATGTGATGGCTGGTAATGTCCGCGAGATTATCGAGCGAAGTTTCAGCAACCGGATTGACTTCACCATGCCAACCGGTGGTCTGCTCAGTGGCGGAATGGATAGCAGCGTCATCAGCTACATTGGCACTAAGGCATATAAAGGGAAATTCGGAAAGAGTGCCCGGTTGAAAACCTTTGCCCTGGGCGTCGGGGAAAGCAATGATATCCAGGCAGCCCGCATCATGGCTGACCACATTGACTCTGAACACCACGAGCTAATTGTTGACCTCGAACAGATACTGGAGGCTTTACCACAGGTAATCTACTATCTGGAGTCGTTTGACCCCTCTCTGGTACGAAGCGCGGTTTCCAATTATCTCATCTCACGCTATGCCAGAGAACAAGGCATCGAGATTCTACTCTCCGGCGAGGGAGGTGACGAGGTGTTCTGTGGATATTTATATCTCAGACACTGCCCTACCGAAGAGCTGTTCGCCAGGCAAATGGAGTGCATTGGCTTCCTGCATAATAACGCCTCGCTGCGCCTTGACCGGATGAATATGTGCAACTCCCTGCGCGTCGTTACTCCACTGATATCCGGAGAATTATTCCGCTATTCCATGGCTATACCTCCTCAATATAAACAAAAGCCGGAGGATAGCCAGAAAATCGAGAAGTGGATTTTCCGCAAAGCGTATGAAAACATCCTGCCCGAATCCATAGTCTGGCGTACCAAACAGGAGTTCTCTCAGGGCTCCGGCTCCGCCAGTCTCCTGCCGGCATACTTTAAGGAACATATCCCGGACCATGAACTCGCCGAAACACAGGTCAAATACCCGCTCGTGCGCAGCAAGGAGGAGCTCCACTACTTCCGCCTATTCACCGGGTATTTTGGCACCGACCATGCTGTGAAAACCGTGGGGCAATGGGTCTCCCTCTAAGAAAACATACGCAAACCTCACGATTATCCCCAGCTATCAACCACACATTCTTGGTTACCGCTATCTTAATCAAGCCTCTTAACACAAACTGTACTGCATAGTCTGTGCTATATTTTATGTAAAGTGCAGATAAAGACACTGCATGGCAGTCCTACCGCAACCGTATACCGCTATACCCGGTACCCAAAAGAACATTCGACTATCGGTATGTGATATTTCTGTAAGAAGCTGGTGCAGCTTTGTGACATGACTGTGAATTGACTGGGTTACACTGAATCCAGAACATTCGTCAATAACGTGAACTATGTGTCAAGTGAATGGTTTGACATTAGGTAGCTAAGCCTGACCCGTAACAAGGGCTTGAGATTTTAGAGATCTAAACAGCGAATCTATCTGGACCAGTGAGGGAATATCTTGGACAGAAAATTAAGAGAGTGGTTGCCGGAATATGTTACTACTGGCGTTGTCGCCAGGCACTGTGGGGTAAGCAAGATGACAGTACTACGGTGGATTGAAAAAAGATACCTGTCAGCATTTAAACTCCCGGATGGTCATTATCGGATATCCAGGAAGGACTTCGCTGAATTTATGAAAGAACACGGTATCCCCCTGCTCCACAGGGCATAGAATATAGAAACAAAAAAGCGTTCCTGCAGACACGCAACCCGGCAGAATGAACGGGTTGGAAACTAAACATTGAGGAAGCCTCTGGAGTATCCTTCAGAATTGTTCTTACCAGTAGAACTAAGGTGCGTGTTGATTGTGTACCTGAAGTGACAACTCAGGGCGTGTCCTTGCTATAGAGGTGATGCTAATATGCCATTGAGAAACCCCTCTATACTTGTAGTTGATGACGATGAAAACATATTGCGCATGATGCAGCGCATTCTTGAATTAGAAGACTACCGGGTATTCACATCCAGTAATGGTGAAGATGCCCTCGATGCGTTTGCGGTAGAAAGTCCAGACCTGGTTTTGCTTGACATCATAATGCCTGATATGAATGGATACAGCGTGTGTCAGCACATTCGCAAATTCTCCAGGACACCAATCATCATGGTCAGCGTTAAGAACAACGAGGAGGAAAAGGTCTATGGATTTGATGCGGGTGCTGATGACTATGTGACGAAGCCCTTCTCTGTAAAGGTATTGACCGCCCGAGTCAGGGCAGTACTGCGCCGAACTGACCTCTATACCAAACACCCAGAACCTGCATTCCATTGTGGTGCTCTGGTGATTGACTTTTCCCGACAGAGAGTGATGGTAGCGGCACGGGAAGTAAATCCGACCCCTATCGAGTATGCAATACTGTCTTATCTGGCACGCAATGCCGGCTTCCTGCTAACCTCAGACCAGATTATAGAGAATGTCTGGGGGAAGGCCTACATTGGCGCAACCCGTGTCCTTCAAACAAACATATCTCGTCTCAGACAAAAACTAGGAGATGACTCCAGGAATGTCAGGTATATCGTGACTGTACCTGGTATAGGTTATATGATGCGCTCTGATTCCAGTTTTTGCGATAGTAAATATTGTACATAACATCCGATACATCGATGCCTATTATAGGAAATCCGCCTCACAAATACAACCGGAAGGTGCAGCCATAGACAATGGTAATCATCCGGCGTTTATTAGGAGAACGGGCCAAATATAGTTAAAAAACACTCGTGTATCTCATTCAGAGGTAATGATTGTACGAACTGCTGCCTTATTTGCTTCCCAGGGAAAGCTACCTAGTTCAGCTCTTTTGCAACCAGGGCGATGCGTTTCAGAACTTCGTCTACATCTGCCTCAGTGACCATACGGTGAGTGACCGCCCTGAACCTATGGCCACCGCGATAACCAAGCCTGACACCACAAGCCTCTGTCTTACGCAGGAAAT
>CAZXWQ010000062.1:0-8754 GCA_964644545.1 uncultured Dehalococcoidales bacterium
GAACTGGCTAACATACTCCCTTGCTTGCTCAAGCCCAGCCTCAGCATCGGCTATCCCCTCAGCGATTCCCTGTCTGGCTTCTTTAAGTCCATCCTCTGCCTGTGCCAGTACATCGGCAATTTGCGCCGGTAAATCAGCCGGGAGCAAGTCCTCGTCAAGCTCAATAGTTGATGGCGCCTCACTGGTCAGTTCCTGGAAATACTGCTCAAACAGCTGGTTGAGTTGGCCGGGAGACAGGTCAGCAAGTTCCGGGGGTGGTGATTTCAGGAAGGCTTTTCTCAGGCTATCTTCCAGGCTCTCTATAATCGGTTCCAGCGAGATTTCTATGCCAATGCTCTGTCTTTCCCCCAGCAGATAGTCCAGTATAGGGTCAGCAGCAGCGCCAATCTCCTCTTTTATCGTGGTTTCAGCTTCAACAACAACATCATCCACGTACTGAGACAGGTATCTTAACTCTCCCGGTAGTTCCTCGGTGAGCTGCTCACTGAGGAACTCCGATGATAAGGCACCTATGTCCAGTGCCTCCAGCAGGGACATAACGAAATCAGAGGTGAGTATGTGTGTTCTGAGGGTTTGCGCCAGGTCCAGGCTTTGTGTCTTTCCCAGCAGATAATCAAAGATGGGGTCGGTTGCAGCCGGCACATTTTGTTTAATGGTGGGCTCAAGCTCGGCGACGGCACTGACTACGGCTGTTCCCATGTCTTCCGGGAAACCTTCTTCGGAGACCTGCTGGCTAATAACATCTTCGACCAGCGCCGCCAAATCGAGTTTAGCCATGAGCGAGGCGACGAACTCCGAGTTAAAAAAGGTATCACCCAGCGTACCTGCCAGGTCTGGGCTTTCTCTCTTGCCCAGCAGGTAATTAAAGGTATCATCGATAGCAGCACTGACCTGTTCTTTTAACGGGGCTTCAAGTTTATCAACGGTATCAATTATGGCAGCCATCAACTCCTCGGGATAATCCTCTTCGGTCATTTGCTCGGTCATAATTTCGCTCATCAACGAGGATATGTCGAGACTGTCCAGCTGGGAGCCATAGAAGTTCGGGTTGAGAGCAGTGCTATTCACTGTAAAGGCGAAGCCGAAAACTGACAGGGAAAGGAAAAGCAGCAGGCCGATGAGACTAAGAGCAAAGCCTTTGAGGATTCTCATAATTGTGGTGGATTATAGTCAAATCGGTGCCGAATGTCAACAGGAGTGTTCCCGTCCCTGTTTAGTATTACCTCTGTCTACCTGCTACGGGGGAGGCAATAGCGAAGCGGTAGAGCCATGTGATAAGATACGTGGAGTCAGGTGACAAGGAGGCTTGTGGACTATGCAGAAGCGAGTTACGGTTGTTGATTCACCGGTTGGTAAGAGCCAGCTGGATTGCAGCGGCTCAGCCATTGGTTCGGTCAGAATGAATCCTGAATTATCCTACTCAGAAATTCCGGCTCTACTCAAGGAGGTCATTGACCAGGGGAGTGATGAAGCCTGGGGTAATATCAAGAGCAGGATAGACTACACCTACAATTGTCTGAGCCATGCTCTTGATGCACTGGATGGCGAGATTGCCTTTGCCGCAGAGGTGAGGGCAAGAGTAGATGGTGGGCAGAAGCTGCTTTTCAAACCCAATCTGGTAGTCCCGGTAACCATTGACTTCCTTACGCATGGCCCGGGGAATATTGCTGTCTGTACCCCGTGGCCGTTTGTGGCTGCTCTAATGAGGTGGTTTCACGATAAGCTGGGTATTACCTACCACCAGATGTCACTGGGTGAGGCAGCCACTGCCACGTCAGCAACCGCCGGCGCTTATACCAAAGCCCTGGCTGGTGATGGTGTGATAACGACCCAGGCGGTGATGGAAGGAAGGTCGGGGGATTTCTACGGGGGGTGGGGCTTCTATTTCGTGAGGAGGTATCTTGCCGATAGTCATGAACCCGGCCACAGTGATGACCCCATGAGCGGCTACGAGGAAAGTGTAGCCGGGGTGTGCCTACCAATGGGCAGAGCTGGCAACAAGCTACTGGTGTATGACCTGAACAAGATAGATGATGACCGCTCCAACGGTCGCGACGTGCCGGTACCCCACGGCATCAATTACCAGGCAATTACCCTGCATAAAGCGATTGTCGGTGGTGACCTCGCCGACCCTCAAGACCGAGAAGACTGGCCAGGATGCGTGCTGATAAACGTGCCCAAACTAAAGGTGCACCAGTTGGAACTGCTCACCAGCGCCATAAAGAATCTGGGCATCGGTCTTTATCCTATGGAGGTAAACATCAGCAGTGAACCAGGGAAAGTGCAGTGGAAATACGCTGACCCTGACAAGCCGATACCCGGGCTGAAGTCCAAGCTGCCCCACAGTGTTTGGATTGGTGAAGCAGACGAGGATACAGGTATGCCTCGCCGAGACAAGAACGGGCAATACCTGGTGACCAGGACAGGGGGGATAGCGGCAACAATGGCAGACGTTATTGAAGCCGTGAAGGAGCAGGATATCTTCATGCTCCATGTTGTTGACGCAATCGAGACAACCAACCTTATGCAGGCTGGTCCGCCTGCCACTGCTGTGCCCGAGGGTTTTGTCTTCGCCAGTGCCGACCCGGTGGCAGTGGATGTTCTCAGTGCCCATTATCTCTTTACCATGCTGCCAGTGGCTGAGGCGAGAAGAATCCAGAAGGAGAAAAATCTATCGACTGATTTTCTACAAAGGGTGCCGCTACCCAAATCTGACGGGCGTAATATTGTTACCGGGGAAGGTTATGATTCGCCGATTCCACGATATGTAGCGTTTCAGTACTGCCAGGAGAGAGGGCTGGGACAACTGGACTACTACGTGGTCGGTAGAGACGAGTGGCAGGGTGGCATGCTGGCGTCACTGGAGCAGCACCTGGGAAGGGTGGAGGCGAACGTATTTTCTGAGATACTTACCGGCCAGATGTACTTTGCGATGACAACACTGTTATGGAACCTGCAGGCGACAACCCTTGCCTACGCCGGGGCAAATGACAGCCTGACTGGCTCTACCTATAAGCAGGGAATATTCGATACCTATGATGAGAACGGTGATGGCGTGATTGATTACGATGAGAAGGGGAAGGGTGCATTTCTCGGGCTTGGCGCTTACGGCATACGTCTGCAGGCAATGGATATCAGTGGACCGGAGCTTTTGCGTATAAGGTTTATGATGGGTGCACTGCAACTGAAGTATATGAATAAGGAGTGGAACCCGGAGGGACATGACTTTAGCAAACAGGTTGAAGTCAATATGGCGACCGTGGCTGGACTGAGGATGTCGCAGGCTCCGGTTGAGAATGCCGACCCGCTCTTTCCCGGCATGACCTGGGGAAAGGGGAAGTGGCCCAGCATCCAGTCGGCTCTACACCTTCAACTGTGTAATAGAATCTATGGTATTGGTTTCCCCAGCCAGTTTGATATCCTGATGACGCCCTACGGGCACACCTTCCACTATGCAGACCTGAAGTGGAATAATGGGGAGTACATGGGGGAGGGGGTGCCGTCTGTTGAAAACGACCCCATAGGAAGATATCACAGGGCGGTGGCACAGGGGGCGGCGACGCTGCCATTCGTCTTCTACGTGCCCCGGGGATACGGCAAAGCCAGTAATGGGGACATTCCCAATGTTGAGGAGACCGACGACCCGAACCTGATATTCACTGCCAGCTTTGATAACGGGCGTGAAGTATGGCAGGAGCTATTGCTATCAAGTATTCCCTAGAGGTATGGTACCTCATTTTCAGGCTGGGTGCTCAGCGCCGGAAGATGCGGCGCTCCCTTCTCCTGAAGAAATAGCCGGCAAGCAGGCCAAGGGCCAGTCCGCCAAGGTGAGCCTGCCAGGCTATGGACGGTAAGAAGGAGACTACCAGGAAGCCACCGATTACTGCTATCCAGAGGTCCATTGGGATGGGTATCGGGAATATGATAACCTTCAGTTTTGGTCTCATTATAGCGAGTGCTCCGCCCAGGGCGAATATAGCTCCCGATGCACCAACTGCGGTGGCAAAGGAATATCCAAGAAATATGAACATTATATTACCAACAATACCTCCCAGAAAATAGACAATTAAGAACCGGCCCTCTCCGACCAACCTTAGCAGATATGAACCGAAGAAAAAGAGGGTCAGCATGTTGGCGAAAATATGCCACCAACCCGCATGGACAAACAGGTTGGTTATTATTGTCCACGGTTCATTGAGAAAACTAGCCGGTTGTAAGCCGAGCGTAGTGATAACGAGATCGCGGTTTATTAAAGTAGCTATAAAGAATAAAAAGTTAAGTCCTAGCAGGACCCATATAGGGGTCAGACTAACATCCTGGTTGCTTCTATACGTTACGCGCATAGTGCCTGTGTTTCTCCTCACACGATGGCTGGTAAAGCCTGTTTCTCCAAACCAGTTAGAGGTAAATAGTGTACCATCTGATGCCTGTTGAAATCAATCCTGCTATAAAAAATGGAGAGCACATCTTTCAGTGCTCTCCCTGTATCAGCCTCTTTTACCGAACCCGACTCACCTGCGATGCTTCATCGCATAGGCGTCTCTGTGAGACTGGCCTCCAAAACTGTATCTCGAGCCGAGTCCGAGTTTTCATTGCCCTGCTCGAGCAGGGCGCCAACTGTCAACTTGCCACACCCCCAATACTGCATGAAGCCTCATGATTCACCTCCGCAGCATGATTTAGGTTCCACGTGGCCCAATCTTTAATACCATACCATATTTAGCCTGAATTGTCAAGTTAGATTATAGTACTGGTACCTCACAAAATTGTCACATTGTTATTGACGGAAGCCTGTATATGAGATAAAGTTAGCTGTTGGGGCACGGGAAAGAACTAAGAAGTCTCTTCGTGAGGAGCTGAAAGTGGACGAGCCGAACATTACGAGGTGCGGGAATGCAGAATTCCATTGGGGAGAGCGGACCTACGTTATGGGGATTGTGAACCTATCACCGGACTCTTTTTCCGGTGACGGAATTGCTGACCTGGAAGCAGCGGTGACGCAGGCACACCGCTTTGTCAGCGAGGGTGCTGATATTCTGGATATCGGTGGTGAATCTACCCGCCCGGGTTCATTACCAGTGTCGGTTGACGAAGAAATCAAGCGGGTGGTTCCGGTAATAGAGCGGCTGACTCATGAAGTTCCCATTCCGCTCAGCATAGATACTTATAAATCGGAGGTGGCACAGCAGGCACTTGAGGCTGGTGCCACAATGTTAAATGACCAGTGGGGGTTGAAAAAAGACCCCCGTCTGGCTGAGCTCGCTGCTGAAAGAGGCGTTCCGATAATCCTGATGAGTAACCAGAGGGACAGGGGTGGCTATGATGTGGGAGCGCAGCGCGATACGGGGTACTATGAGGATGTCATGACTGAGGTAGCTTCATCCCTTCGCCGAAGCCTGGAGACGGCGTTGAGGTTGAACGTGCCCCGGGAGAACGTTATCCTGGACCCCGGTATTGGCTTTGGTAAGACCTGGCAGCAGGATATAGAAATCATTCGACGGCTGGCGGAACTTAAGGAACTGGGCAGGCCAATTCTGATAGGGCCTTCGCGGAAATCCCTCATCAAGATGGTGCTGGAACTACCCGCCAACGAGCGTGTGGAGGGAACCGCGGCGGTGATTGCCATTGGCATTGCCAATGGTGCCGATATTGTTCGGGTGCATGATGTTAAGCAGATGGTAAGGGCTTCCCGAATGAGCGATGCTATCGTTCGCTGAGCTTTCCTAAACTCCTGCTTCAGAAAGCACCAATTTCCTGTAAGCCGCCAACAGCCTTCCCGTGACTGGTCCCGGTCTGCCAGAGCCGATGGGCTTCCCGTCTATCTCAGTAAGAGGCATAACCTCAATAAGGGAGTTGGTAAGGAAGGCCTCCTGGGCATGGAAAAGCTCATCAAGCCCGGTGTCATGCTCTATGGTCTCGATGCCCATCGGTGCAGCCAGTTCCAGGACTGCCTCCCTGGTGATGCCGGGAAGGATTCCGCTTTCCTGCCCCGGAGTCTTTATTGTGCCGCTGGTGACAAGGAAGACGTTGCTCATGCTGGCTTCAGCAAGAAAGCCTTTCTCATTGAGGCAAATGGCTTCATCCACTCCAGCCGCTCTGGCCTCCTGCCGGGACAGCATACTTTCCAGGTAGTTGGCTGATTTAAGGCGGGAGAGCGGAGACTGACTGTTGCGACGGATGGAGGAGACGATTGCCCGAAATCCCCTCTGGTAGACCTGTTCCGGGTAAGGTTTGTAGTCTCCTGCCGTTATCAGTACCGTGGGTGTAGTGCAGGTGCTGGGGTCGGGGGTTATCCCTCCCTCACCAATGGAGACGGTGATGCGGATGCGGGCATCGCTGAGCCTGTTGGTGTGGAGAGTATCCATCACGGCACCTTTGAGAGACGGCGTATCTACTGGCACTCCCAGTGTTTGTGCAGAAAGCGATAGCCTGCTCAGATGGCGCTCCAGGCGAAATACCCGACCTGCGTAGGCACGCATGGTCTCGAAGAGACCAAATCCGTAGAGGAAGCCGTAGTCCAGAGCTGATATACGGGCTTTGCTGAGAGGAATCAGGGAGCCATTTAGATAAACTATATCGCTCATAAGCCTAGCTCTGAAGCCACCTTGGCTGCAAATAGCTCAGGAAGTTCCTGAGCAAATCGTGGCCGATATCGGTCATTATAGACTCCGGGTGGAACTGTACCCCCTCGACAACATACTCCTTGTGCCGGATACCCATGACCACACCGTCGTTAGTTGTGGCGGTCAGTTCTAATGCCGAAGGCAGAGTCTCTCGATTGACTACCAGGGAGTGGTAGCGGCCCCCCTCGAAGGGGTTCGGCAGGCTTCTGTACACTGTCCTTCTATCATGGTAGACAGGGGAACTCTTGCCGTGTGTAGGAACAGGAGCACCGTCAATTTGACCGCCGTAGACATAGCCGATGCACTGGTGACCCAGGCATACGCCCAGGATAGGAACTCTGCCGGCAAAATAGCGGACAACATCGTTAGAGATACCGGCGTCGAGGGGGGTGCCCGGTCCCGGTGAGATGACTATGTGGGACGGGTTGCAGCTCTCAATTTCCTCCAGAGTTACCTGGTCATTACGGTAAACCACCGGTTCCCAGCCCAGCTCACCGAGGTACTGGGCGAGGTTATAGACAAACGAATCGTAGTTATCAATCACAATGACCATAGCTAACTTACCCGTGTTGCTGCCATATTGAGGGCATCGATGAGTGCCCTGCCCTTATGCAGTGTTTCCTGATACTCATCCTCAGGGTCAGAGTCATAAACGACGGCACCACCTACCTGAAAATAGGCCTTGTTTCCTTTGATAAGGAAGGTGCGGATGGTAATGTTAAGGTCAATGTCACCATTAAAGCCCAGATAGCCGATGCATCCGGTATATACGCTCCGCCTGGTCGGCTCCAGTTCATCAATAATTTCCATAGCACGTACCTTGGGGGCTCCGGTGATGGAGCCGCCGGGGAAGGTTGCCTTGAGCAAATCGATGCAGTTTTTGTCTTTCCGGAGCCTCCCTTCCACGGTAGAGGTGAGGTGGAAGACGGTGGGAAATGCCTCCAGTATAGCCAGTTCGGTTACCTTGACTGAGCCATAGCGGCAGACACGCCCTAGGTCATTTCTCTCCAGGTCGACTATCATCATGTTCTCAGCCCGGTCCTTGACACTATTTAGCAACTCACCGGCCAGGACTTCGTCTTCTTCCGGGGTCCTGCCCCGTTTGCGGGTTCCTTTTACTGGCCGTGTCTCTACCCAGTCTCCGCGAGTACGGATAAACCGCTCTGGTGAGGCGCTTACCACCGTAACATCGTCAAAGCCGAGATAGCAGGCGAAGGGTGCCGGGTTTATCTGCCGCAGCCGGCAGTATAGCTCATAAGGTGTAATAGTAAGCTCGGTTTCAAAACGCTGAGAGATATTGACTTCAAAGATGTCGCCAGCGATGATGTACTGTCGTGCCTTCTCCACGGCGTCGACGTATTCCTGATGGGTAAAACCCCCTTTAAGGGCTACCTGTCCCGCAGAAGAAGATACAGAAGTAAAAAGCGCATCGGTGCCGGAAACAGATAAGTGGGCCAGCTTTTCCTTAACCTCCTTCAGGCGGTTTTTGGCCCTTTCCTTTCTTTCGGGTTCTCTTAACTCAGGGAAGCCCGTGGAAATGATATAGGCCTTATCTTCAAGATTATCGAACACCAGCACCAGGTCATAGAAGCCGAAGTAGCATTCCGGTAACTGAAGGTCGTCTACCGCGGTGTCGGGCAGCCGCTCAATAAAGTGGCAGAGGTCATAGCTGAGGTAGCCTACTGCACCGCCAATAAACGGGACCGGCGTGGCACAGTTGTCCAGGTGGTACACCTCAAGGAGCTGGTTGAGCGTATCAAAGGGGTTGCCCGTTAAGCGGGTCTTTTCATTACCTCGCGTAAGCTTGATGTCACTGCCGCGTGTGCTGAGTACCAGGAAAGGACTGCTGCCGATAAAAGAGTAGCGACCCAGTTTGTGAGGGTCCATGCCGCTATCCAGGAAAAAACTGAACGGCTCCTTCCTGAAGAGTTCGAAGGCGTCAGGCGGCGAGAATCTGGTATCTATTTCTTCTATCAGCGGACAGCGAAATGCTCTGACCATGTAACCGAAATAAAGTAAGGATTCTATTTTCCCAGCAATCACCTTGATGATACAATAGCGGCGAAGCGCCGTCAATGGGGATTGTAAAACCCTAATCCGTGAGTCCAGATTCAAAAAGCTCACCTTGCTG
>CAZXWQ010000063.1:0-4745 GCA_964644545.1 uncultured Dehalococcoidales bacterium
AAGACACCAAGGATAGCGGAGACAGCCTGGGTCAGTGAGGCGGCCTATGTTATTGGCGATGTAGAGATTGGCGAGAACTCGGGTATCTGGCCAGGGACCGTAATAAGGGGCGATTTCGCCAGCATCAAGATTGGCTGTAGTACACAGATTGAGGACAATTCAGTGGTACACAGCGGGGTGCCGGTGGAGATAGGCGATAATATTATTATCGGTCATAGCGTGGTGATGCACGGGATAAAGGTTGGCAACAACTGCCTCATCGGGAATAACGCTACGATACTGGACAACGCTGAAATTGGCAGCTTCTGCATAATCGGAGCGGGGTGTGTGGTGAACCAGGGGATGAAAATACCAAACAATTCGTTCGTGGTGGGTGTGCCGGCAGAAATAAAAGGGCAGGTTGCACCGGAACGGTGGCAGCAACGACGGCGGGGGCGTGACGGCTATGCGGAGCTATTGAAGAGATATAAGGAGCAGGGGTTGTAGGTGGCGGATAGTGTTAACATCAGCGTGGGAACAACCAGTATGTCCCACCAAATGCGACGTCAATAAAAAAAGAAGGGGCGTAGAGTTTAGGTGCTCTACGCCCTCAGCATTATTGATTCACGCTTAATCACTATTTGACAACGACGGTTAGCTCAAAGGTCCATTCTACCTTTGTACCACCCTCCCAAGGCTGGCTATATTCCATTGATATGGTCGTGGTGCCTTCTTTAAGAGCCCGGAAAGTCCATATTTCCTGGCCAGCCGCACCAGCAAGTTGCTTATTTTTAGGAGCTGCGAATCTGTGCTTTACTTGCTCCATAACAGTCTGGTCACCAATTTGAGCTGATTCAGACCACTCAAATCCTGTCGTCGGATTGGAGCATAAGGTTACTTTAAATGAGTCGCCAGCATTGACTTCAACTTCTTTAGTGATGTGCTTAATATTGATAAATTCGTCGCAGGAGACTTCTATCGATTCGTGGTTTACGGATTCTTCCTCTTCTTCCTCCTCATCAACCTCTTCTTCTTCTACCTCCTTTATCTTTACCTCGCTGGCTATGATTGTGTCACCCACCACAACTCCCTCGACCTCAGCCCTGGCTCCCTCCACAGGCTCCCCTTCAATTTCCGCACCACTCACATCGACCAATCTTGTTTCGCCATCAATAGTCATTGTCCAGGTGCTTCCATCTATGTGTTCAATTGTTCCCTCGAATTCTAACTCTTCGTCTTTCTCCTCTTCAATTTCCTTGGGCTTGCCTGTTGAACTTACCTGCTTGGTTAATAGCTTTACCACAGGCTTAACAGTAATCTTGCCGGACCCGGTTACGGTTACCATTTTATCAGCGTCAAAATCAATAACTAAAGCAGTAGTTTCACCGCCTACAATCTTAAATGGATGTACTATCTTTAGCGCTTTGCTGGGTACCGTTGCATCCTGCAGAGCCCCACTTCCTATTCTCACTTGAACCGTCTCTACAACCAGCCTGACCTGAGTATATTTGCCTGCGTCAACCTCACTTGTCCCAAGAAATCGTTCAATTCCTTCAATCAGAAGTAAATCAAACGTGGTAGCATTGGCGCTTAAATCAATTGTTATCCATTTGCCTTCGCCCTGCTGTGTCTGCTGCTGTTCCTGTTCCAGTTCTTGCTCCTGAGTCTGATTATCGCTGCTTGATTGTTCCTGCTCTTGTTCCTGCTCTTGTTCAGCAGAGGCTATATGAACTTGTACCTCTGCAACGGTGACCATTATGCTGGTCACATTCTCACGAGGTGGAGCATCGGTAACCAACAACTCCAGAGTCCCGGTAAGAGCAGGTGCAGGTGTCGTAGTTGGCGTCTCTGTCTCTGATGGTTCGTCTGACGGAGTAGGTGTAGGGGCTGGAGTTAGTGCTGGTTGTGCACAGGCGCCGGCTACAAGGGCTAACATACCCAGAATAGCAGTTACCAGATATAACTTCGTCTTAAGCATATTAATACTCCTTTATAACTTTCTTTATATATTATATAACGAAAAAGATACAGATAGGTTAGTTAATTTATGGGAAATTAGTAAGACTGTTATATGGGAAATTAGTAATGTTACGGGACATCAGTTAATATTCCGTCAGATTGCTCTCAGGGTTG
Organism: uncultured Dehalococcoidales bacterium; assembly: GCA_964644545.1. Taxonomy (GTDB): domain Bacteria; phylum Chloroflexota; class Dehalococcoidia; order Dehalococcoidales; family Fen-1064; genus CAZEBT01. Next base: position 2,113 of record CAZXWQ010000063.1, read on the forward strand.
ACCCTGAGCAGGGAAGGACCAAATTGAACAGCAAACCACATTGGGAATAGTGGCTTTGAAAATAAAAACATCAGTAAATAGCGGACAGGTATAATTCCAGGGTGCTATAGTGGCAGGGTTATCTATTGGGGAAATCAAACTTTGTGTTATACTGGTGGAAATTTACCAGGATGAGAATGTAGAGAATAGCAGGAGGGTAAATGTCTGGGATTGCAATTCAAGAGTCAGTTCTAGCCAGGCTACCGGCCAGTGTAAGGGATGAGCTAGCCACTATGACCAAAGAGAAGCAGGAAAAATACGCAGCCCTGTACGCTAAAAGGAGCAAGAAGGTGCTGCTGGCGTATGCCCTTTGTATTGTGTACGGCCTTCACTTTGTCTACCTGGAGGACATTGAAACAGGAGTCTGGTTCTGGCTAACTCTTGGTGCTTTCTTTGTATGGTGGATAATTGAGCTGTTCAGGATACATAGCAAGGTGAGAAGTTATAATTCACATGCTGCAATTATTGCCTTAGCAGATGTCAGGTCAGGAGAGTAGTGCCCCTGTTCGTTAATTCTGCGGCCAAACGGGAAGTAGGAGGTTTTGCGGTTAGCGGAGCGCATTTTTAGTAGTGGTTACATCTTGTCCGGCGCGGTCATTCCCATAAGGTGAAGGGTCCGGGCAAGGACAATCTTGGTTGCCTCTACCAACTTGAGACGGGCGGCGGTTAGTGCCTCATTTCTGGAAAGGACGCGGCACTGCTTGTAAAAGCTATGGAATGTAGTCGCCAGGTCCTGGGAGTAGTAGGCGAGGTGGTGGGGTTCGAGGGTCTGGGCTACAATTTCAATGAGCTCAGGTAAGAGCAGAATCTTGCGTATCAGGGTCAACTCAGGCGCAGTGGTTAGCAGTGAAACATCACCGTTGTCGCAGGTAATCCCCCGCTGTGCGGCGAGGCGAAGGATGCTGGCAATACGGGCATGGGCATACTGGACGTAGTAGACGGGATTATCCGGCGACTCTTTCTTGGCTAATTCAAGGTCGAAGTCCATGTGGCTATTGGCGGAGCGTGACAGGAAGAAGTAGCGGCAGGCATCAGTGCCTACTTCATCAAGCACCTCCCGCAGGGTAATGATATCGCCACTGCGCTTGGAGATGCGGACCAGTTCACTGCCGCGACGCAGGGTAACCATCTGGTGGATTATTAGCTCAAGGCGTTCGGGGTCGATACCCAGTGCATCAACAACCGCTTTCATGCGGGACACATGCCCCTGGTGGTCGGCGCCCCAGATATCAATTACCCTTTCAAACTTGCGCTCGATGAACTTGTTATAGTGGTAAGCGATATCGGCGGCGAAGTAGGTGGGCGAACCATCGCTGCGGATTACTACGTTGTCCTTGTCCTCACCGAGGGCAGTGGATACAAACCAGGTGGCGCCCTCCTTCTCGGCGATGTAGCCTCCTTCACGTAGCATTGACATTACCTTATCGAATTGCCCTTGCTGGTAGAGGCTTCGCTCACTGAACCAGGCATCGAAGTCAACTCGCAGCAGTTCAAGGTCTTCTCTGGTCTGGTTTAGAATTTTCTTCAGGCCGAGCTCACCGAGTTGAGATACTGCCTCCTCCTGAGGCAGATTGCAGAACCTATCACCGTTCTCGGTAATAATTTCTTTAGCCAGGTCTATCATATAGTTGCCGTGATAGCCATCGGGGGGCATTTCAGTCTCAATCCCCAGGCACTGTTGATAGCGGGCATAGAGCGAGCGCTTAAAAGCGTCCATCTGGCTGCCGGCGTCATTGAAGTAGTACTCTTTTTGTACATTGTAGCCACTGGCGGTGAGGACATTAAATAATGTACTCCCCAGAATGGCACCGCGTCCATGACCGACGTGGAGTGGTCCGGTAGGATTGATACTGACGAACTCCACCTGTACCCGCTTGCCGTGCCCCAGGTTGATGTTGCCATAGGATTCGCCAGCCTGGAGGACGGTTTCTACCTGCTGGGTCAGCCAATCACTGGCAAGGGTAAAATTGATATATCCGGGTAGGACAGCAACATTGGCCGCAATTTCTGGAATGTGGGCTATATGCTTTTGCAATACCTGAGCATTAGTAATTGGGCTTTTTCCAGTGAGACGGGCTAATTTCAGAGGTAAACTTGAGGCGTAGTCTCCGTGTTCCGGATTCTGAGGGCGCTCGATGGCTATATCAGGTAGAGTTACGGACGGCAACTCGCCTGATTGCTGGGCTTGCTTAACTGCTTCAGCTAGTAAGTCTACTAATTTATGCCTGATTATCAATATCCCTGTTTGACCACCTTTCTGAGCGCATTATAGCATAACGGTGGTCGTGAGGGATAATCCGTGCTCTTCAGGAAACAGGTGCTTTCTTTTTAGCTTTGTTTGCATCCAACTGCTGCTGGAAGTGCTGGTTTGCCGTCTGGATGTAGTCATCCCGCGGCATAAGTTCACGGCTGACGGTGTTGAGGGTATCCGGTGACATTATGCCGTCGCGAACGAGCTGGCGGCCGGCTTCACGGGCGGCTTCAACCACATCCTCCACAAGGCCACCGATTTCCAGCATCGGTTTCAATGCCGGGCCGTGGGGTCGCAGGAGAGCGCCGGCGAATTCTCCCGGACCCTGCTTGCAGATTGCCTT
>CAZXWQ010000063.1:4845-8694 GCA_964644545.1 uncultured Dehalococcoidales bacterium
TTCCTGGCCCAAAATTGAACGATTTCTTCATCAAATATTCTCTCCATATAAGGTTGTTTATCGATAACTACAAAGCTAGTCTGTTCCAACAATCTTTCCATCTCGCTGATGGAGTAATAAGAATAGAAACGCGGACTTCCTTGATAAGACCTTGGGTTTTCTTCAAGTCTCTCGCCAGTCCCGAGCTTAAAATTGAAAGAGAAGATTCCCGATGGCTTAAGCACACGCTTTATCTCTTTCAGAATGTAGATGAGATCTTTTTTGGGAACATGATATATACAGCCGTTCGCCCATACTCCATCGAATAACTCACTGGAAAATCCAAGGTTTCTCATGTCCATTCGATAGAAATCACCATCAGGCAGATGTTTCCTTGCTTCTCTTAGCATACCAGACGAGATATCTATTCCAAAGGCCGCTGCTGACCGTTGTCCTAAGTAATAGGTATCTTTTCCGTTTCCGCAACCTATATCCAGAATCCAGGGTTTAGGAGAATTAGCTATTGATAAGAATCTATCCAATAACCTCTCTTCAAACTGTCCAACCCACGAATTAGATAGCAATCTATCAATTTTAACCACATAGTCTTCGGCTATGTGGTCGTATGTATCACAAGTACGTTTAACAACATCACCAATGTCTTTATTCATAAGCCGATTATTATGACCCCCGTTGCTGCTTTAAATTTTATAACAATTTAATAAAAAATCAAAATCTGGGTGTGAGTTTGTGGTTGGAATTTAAATCAAAATAACTAACTCCACTCGCCGGCCTCGGTGGTCCAGACGCGGGCGAGCTCTCTGGCAAGGAGAGAATGTTCGGGTTTTTCCAGAGTCCTGTCTTTTTCGAAGAGCTTTTCAGCTTCACTGCGGGCAAGCTCCAGCAGGGCTATATCGGAGAGCCTGGCCATACGCAGGTCGGGGAGGCCGCTCTGGCGGGTGCCGAAGAACTCCCCGGGACCGCGAAGGCGCAAGTCCTCCTCGGCTAGCTGAAAGCCGTCCTGTACCTTCTCGATTATATCCAGGCGCTCCCGGCCTATCTCCGAGGGGTTCTGCGCCAGTAGCATGCAGTAGCTCTGCTCCTGTCCGCGTCCTACCCTGCCGCGGAACTGGTGCAGTTGCGAGAGACCAAAGCGGTCGGCACTTTCCACCATCATTACCGTTGCGTTGGGGATGTCTATGCCGACCTCTACGACCGGGGTAGAAACAAGAATATTCAGTTCGCCGGAGCGGAAGCGGCGCATTACATCGTCCTTATCGGCGGCGGACAGGCGCCCGTGAAGCAGGCCCAACTTGAGGTCAGGGAAGACATCCCGGGACAAACGCTCGTATTCAGCTATAGCCGCCCTGGCCTGGATGGCCTCCGATTCTTCTATCAGGGGGCAGATAATAAAAGCCTGGTGACCGGCGGCAATCTCGCGGCGCACAAAGGCATGGGCGCTATCCCTTTGAGATGGTTTAAGCCATTTCGTTTTTACTGATTGTCTTCCCGGAGGAAGCTCGTCGATGGCCGATAAATCGAGGTCGCCGTAAAGGGTCAGAGCCAGGGTTCGCGGGATGGGTGTCGCCGTCATGACCAGCACGTGTGGGTTAAAACCCTTTTGCCGCAACGTTGAACGCTGGGCAACGCCAAAGCGGTGCTGCTCATCGACTACCGCCAGGCCTAACCGTTTAAACTCCACTTCCTTCTGAATCAGGGCGTGGGTGCCGATAACAATATCTATATCGCCATCGAGAATGCGCTGGTGGAGTTCCTGTTTTCTGGCCTGAGGAATGTCTCCGATGAGGAGGGCAATAGTGAGAGGAGTGTCGAGAAGCCCGGAGTAGCTGTGCAGGTAGCTCTCCTGCTCCTGCACATGCCCGGTTCCAGATAGAAGCTGGCAGATGGTGGAAAAGTGCTGCTCGGCTAGAATTTCGGTAGGTGCCATGAATGCACCCTGATAGCCATTGGCGGCGGCTAAAAGCAGGGCGACGGTTGCTACTACCGTTTTACCACTGCCTACCTCTCCCTGGAGTAAACGGGACATTGGCTGGGGCTTCTCGAGGTCTGCAATAAGCTCCTTGAGCACTCTTTGCTGAGCGGCAGTTAGTTCGAAGGGTAGAGATTTGAGGAAAGTGTTTCGTACCGGTGTTTGGGCATTGAAAGGGTTGCCGGGCTGGTCTTCCTGCCACTGCCGCTTCCTGGTCAGCACGCCCAACTGGAGGAGGTAAAGCTCATCAAAAGCCAGGCGGCTCCTTGCTCTGTCCTTCAGTGCCCCGTCTTCGGGGTAATGAGCCTGGGATATAGCTTCGGGCAGGTCCAGCAGGTTACATCGCTCTTTAATATCCGGTGGCAGGAAATCTTCCACCTGCCATGCCCACTGGTCGATAACCCCTTTCATGAGTTTTCTTACCTGGCGTGAGCGCAGCCCCTGAGTGAGAGGATAGATAGGGACCAGGCGCCCGGTATGAATCAATTCTTTATCTTCCATCGGTTCCCACTCCGGGGACTCGAAGACATGGCGCCCGTTAAAAAGGCTTACCCTGCCACTAAGGACTATTCTAATATTGGGGGCTAGCTGCTTGGCCAGGTAAGGATTGTTAAACCAGACTACTCTGACATTACCGGTCTCATCGCCAACAATAGCCTCAGTGCTTGGCCTGCCGCCGAGCCTGGTTTCCACTGCCTGCCAGACATTGGCGACAATAGTCTCCTCCTCACCTTCAGTAAGCTGTGATACGGTCTTCCTCTGGCTGTAGTCTAGGTGGCGGTTAGGGAAGAAATAGAGCAGGTCTCTGATTGTCTGCACTCCGAACTTGCTGAATTTGGCAGCCAGGTTTGCGCTGATGCCTCTAACGATGGTAATGGGTGAATCAAGGGACAAATCAACGGCTGATGGCTGCCCTCTTTTTCGTGGAGACGGTTTGCCGACCTGTGGGGCTGGCCTGGCTTCGCCCTTTTCTTCCTCACCACGCTCCACCTCAGCCAGGAAGTCCAGTATACTTTTCATCCATTCTTTGCGCTGCGGTTTAGCCAAGGATGCATAGTTGGAGTTGACTAATTGAAGCTTACGAAAGCGGCTAAGGAGGCGTGGGCTGGTTATTGATTCCATGGCAGGACCAGCCCAGTTGTGCAGGAACCTGTCCAGGCCACCGATTACGGCGGAGTCCAGATAGCCCTTTTTATGTTCCAGCTCAAGAATCTTGCGCAGAGATTCAGCATCTATTGACAAAGCCCTTCTCCCATACGATATATAGCTATAGCCAGGAGCTGGGGCGATTTAACCCTGGACATGAAGAGAGAGTAAAAAGAAATCTTTCTGTTTGATGACTTGTCTGGTGCAGTTTCAGGTTTGACTTACTCATCATCCTGCCCGATACTGCTTATCTTATCCCTCAGGGCTAGAATAAGAGTACCAGGGCCGCCATGAACCCCTAACGCTGGTCCCAGCCTTGATACATGAATCCATTTCCTATCAAAGATGGAAGCGATACGCTCCTTCAGCGAAGCGGCTTCATCAGGTGTAGTGCTATGGACAATGGCTAATTCCTGGATATTGAGAGCGTTCTTTACCAGGTCAAATAAACGGTCTATACCTTTTGACCGGGTGCGAACCAAGCCAGCTTGAACAAGTTCACCCTCCCGCATAGTAATTAGAGGCTTTACGCTGAGCAAACTGCCAACCAATGCCCTGGCTTTGCTGATACGCCCACCGAGAAGCAGATATTTAAGGGTATCAAAGACACCAAGCGTACGTATACGGGGAATAGCCTCTCTTATCTCCTCCAGTACCCTTCCTAAATCTTCACCAGCCGCAGCTAATCTGGCAGCGGTCATGGTTATCAGCCCCAAGCCCATAGATACTGAAAC
>CAZXWQ010000064.1:0-1135 GCA_964644545.1 uncultured Dehalococcoidales bacterium
ATCCCACTTGGTGAGGGAGACCGAGGCTGGGCCGACATGCTGGCCATCCAGCGCCGCTTACCCGAGCTGGCTAGCATCCCAACCATCCTTCTCTGGGCACCCGAGGACAATGTCTTCCCCATTGAGTATGCCAATAGACTCAAGGAACTACTGCCACACGCCGAGGGTCCGATAACCTCTGATAAAGCAGCCCACTTCCTCCAGGATGACCGTGGACCTGACCTGGCACGTGCCATAGTTGAGTTTCTGAATCGAACCGTGGGGAGGTCACTATGAAGTTTATAACACCAACCGCTGAGGAGCTATCATACCTTCGTGCTGACCCGCTATTATGGGAGCAGGAGCTTGATATACGCCCTGATGTAGCGAAAGATATTGAGAAAGCCACAGGCATACGTGCCGGGCGTGTGTACTGGCGCTCAGAACACGACCATCTCTACGCACTGGAACTTGCCGACCTGGGTAAAGGACTCCCCTCAACAGCAATGGTCTACGGCTTCTGGGACCGGTTCGAGCCACGTCCGCCAGAGCACGAAATTGATGCCGACCTGCTCAACTTCATGATATGGGTGGCTGGCATCACTAAAAGCATTGACCCTTCCGATGTCGAGCGAGTAGCACAGTATGCCCAGATGCAAACCGGGCGCTTGCAGACCACCTGGCCTGAAGGGTCAGTACTGCGCACTCCCGAAGAACGCTTTACCAACCTGCCGGACTTCCCCTACAAACCACATTACGTAAAGGTGGAAGGACTCCGCATGGCTTACGTCGAGCAGGGTACTGGCGACCCTATCCTGATGCTCCATGGCGAACCGACCTGGGGATATCTCTACCGGCACATGATACCACTACTATCAAAATCCGGACGTGTAATCGTACCCGACCTTATTGGCTTCGGGCGCTCCGATAAACCAGTCGCTGATAATGCCTACAGCTACAGGGCATATGTCCGGTGGACACGCAAGTTCATCCAGATACTGGACTTGCAGGGCATCACGCTGGTCTGCCAGGACTGGGGCGGTTTAATTGGCTTGAGGATAGTTTCCCAGATGCCAGAGCGTTTCAACCGACTGGTGCCGATGAATACCGGCATCCCTGAGGGCAGTAATCCAGGCAATGCTTTCATGACCTGGCG
>CAZXWQ010000064.1:1235-3554 GCA_964644545.1 uncultured Dehalococcoidales bacterium
TGAATACCGGCATCCCTGAGGGCAGTAATCCAGGCAATGCTTTCATGACCTGGCGACGTTTTTCACAACGACAGTCCGATATGAATCTTCCAGCCATGATTAAGCAGGCTGTCCAGCGCCGTACCCTCACCGACGCTGAAGCCGCCGCCTACGGCGCACCCTTCCCATCAAAAGAGTACCAGACTGCCGCCCTGCTCTTCCCGCGGTTGGTACCCACACACCCCGACCACCCAGGAGCCTACGAGAACCGTATCGCCATCGAGACACTCAGGACGCTTGATATACCGGTGCTGCTACCCTGGGCGGATGGTGACCCGGTTACGCGGGGTGGGGAGAGTGGCTTGCGCCTCATCTTCCGCAACTGTGCACCCCCGCTACCTATCGCTGGCGCCGGTCACTTCATACAAGAGGATGCGGGGGAAGAGGTTGCCAGGCATATCCTCGAATGGATGGCGTCAACACCGAAGACCTAGGTAAACACGAATATCTTTGATAGTAACTATCGGATAAGATAGCGCAGACCATGGTCGGCGCTATCCTGTTCTCCTGCTATATATGCATCCACAGTAATTCTGCCGGTAAAGACCCCACTCTTTAGCAAGCTCAGTAGTACGCCGGAAACCCTCTTTCTTCTTAAAATCTCTTGCCAGGAACCTGTCGCCACCAACCTCCCGTCCTATCCGATGAATTACATCCGCTGATTTGTGCCGGCTTATCGTTAAAGTGGTAGCAAAAGCATCCCATCCTCTCTCTTCCATATAGAGACAGGTCTGCTTCAGTCTGAGCCTGAAACAGACTTCACATCTCTTGCCACCCTCAGGTTCATTTGCCAGCCCGCTGGTCTCTTTGAACCACTCTACGGTTTCGTAGGGATTTACTACCAGGGGGAAGTCGAGCTTTTGTGCTACTTCTAGGGCAGCTTCCAGCCTTCGGTCATATTCTTCCAGCGGGTGAATGTTCGGGTTATAGAAGACGCCAACAACCTGGTTCCCTTCCGAAGTTAATCTCTCAACGACCCCGGCAGCACAAACCCCACAACACACATGCAATACTATTCTCATTGTGTTACTACAGGTGCTCTATCCCTCTAACTACATCGTTGAAGTCCGTAAAAGGCGTACAAGCAATATCTTTCTGTTTGCAGTGTGCCAGCAAGGCACCAGTGGCAAAGATGTGATGGCACTGTTTTGCTGGCAAAACATCAGAGTCGCCATTCCCGATATAGATTATGCGGTAGCCATCAGCCAGGAATAGCCTGACATATGCCTCCTTAAAATCACTATCCCGGGGACTGCCATCAGGACCTATATACTGGACGGTAACCCCATCGGAGTGGAAAAGCGATTTTGCCGAGAAGAACTCAATATCGCTCATTCCAATATCACCCAGAATCTTCTCAATGTAAAAGTCCATACCATTACTTACGATGACAAAACGGAAACCCCTCTTGCGGCAGTAGTCCACCAGTTCACGAAACCCACTCCGTACCTCTATCTTATCTTTAATATATTCCAGCAAAGTCTTCTTATCAGCCTTCATCATGGCAAAAGCTGCCGTATTGAAATTCCCAACGGTCATCTTCCCTTCTTGATATTGCCTCAGCAGCCCTCTCCAGTCACCGTCGGCAAAAACGTCCAGCAGCAGGAAGCTAATGTCTTGGTCAGTAACCGTCCCGTCAAAATCACATTGAACCAGTGTTTTCATTGCTCGTTTCAAACGCAGTGCTACCTCCGTAAACTTCACTGAAGGATGCCATCCCTCCGCAGGCTCAGCACTACAACATAAATACTACATTGCCAATATTGTTCAGTCGGGCTAATCTAATATGCTATCTTTACTCTTCAGCCGCGATTTCTGCTAGCTCATCCAGCACTGCTTTCAGAGCATCCAGCTCCTGCCCGTAGCCAGTCCAATCACCTGCCTGAAGGTACTGCTGAGCCCGGTTGTAATGCTCAACAGCCTCCTCGACCAGTTCGGATATCCCAGCCACTGCCGGCGCTTCTGGCTCCACCGCAGCCGGCGGCTCCACTTCGGGTGGTGGTTCGACCACAATTTCGGTCGGTGGCATCTCAGCGCCAAAGATGGCCTTGAGGCTTCCCTCCAGTGTGGTCTCCATAGCTATATGCTCACCGGCAGCCACAATAACTCGCTTCAGCTCGGGAAGCCCCCCAGCCTCTGCCTGGAGGAATACCGGCTCCACGTACAGTTGGGATTTGCCTAAAGGTATTACCAGCAAATTGCCCCGTATAACCCGAGAACCACCCCGACCCCACAGGGCAAGTTGCTCGGTGATAACGGTATCCTGCTGGATACGGTTTT
>CAZXWQ010000064.1:3654-7431 GCA_964644545.1 uncultured Dehalococcoidales bacterium
CGACCCCACAGGGCAAGTTGCTCGGTGATAACGGTATCCTGCTGGATACGGTTTTCTATCTGGCTGGGACCATACACCAGCCTCTCCTTGGGGAAATGGTAAGCAAGTAGCTTTCCGTAATTTTCCCCATCACAACGGGCAGCCAGCCAGCCAATGGTATTGTTCTTATTTACCGGTGTGAAGGGCAGCATGAGCAGGAACTCCTCCTTTTCTTCACCCGGCATGCGCATGATTATGTAATAGGGTTCAATGGGCTGCTCTTTGTCGGCATAGACCTCTCTGGGCACGGCCCACAGGTCTTCCTTATTATAGAATACCCGTGCATCCTGCATGTGGTAGCTCTGATATACGGACGACTGGATATCAAACATGCCTTCAGGATAACGGAGGTGGACTCGCAAGGACTCAGGCATTTGCTCCAGCGGTACGAACATCTCCGGGAATATAGCCTGATAGGTCTGTATCAAGCCGTCCTCCGGGTCAGCAACATAGAAGGTTACACTGCCGTCATAGGCATCGATAACCGCCTTGACACTGTTGCGAATATAGTTCAGCCCAGCCCCAAGCGGCTCAGAATAGGGGTAACGGTCAGTAGTCGTATAGGCGTCCTGTATCCAGGATAGTCCACCATCAACTACCACCAGGTAGGGATCACTATCCAGCCGTAAAAATGGTGCCAGGTGGCTCACCCTCTCACTGATGTCCCGGTAGTAAAGTACTCTGCTTTCGGGGGTTAACTGGCCACTGATAAGGATATTGAAGTCGCCAAATTGCCAGGCATAGGCTAATCGGCGGATGAAACCTTTCAGGCTAACCCCGCCCTGACCTGCGTAGTGATGGAAGGCATTCTTATCACCTACAGGGTAGTCAAACTCCTCGGTCTCTGTTTTTACAATCACGTAATGGTCTGTCTTTTCACCAAAGTATATCTGGGGTTGCTCAATATTAAAGATGCCAACGGGGGGTATATCTTTTATCATCAGATTAGGCAGACCCTCAGAACTGACCTCATTTACCGGACTCAGGGCAACACCGTAGCCATGGGTGTAGAATAGCTGACGGTTTACCCAGGTCTGAGCCTGCCCCGCCAGCTTCTCAACGGATAACTCCCGGGCGGCCAGCATCACCTGCCGGTAGTCGCCATCGATTGTGTAACGGTCAACATCAACATCGTGGAAGTCATAGTAAAGTCGAATTGATTGTATCTGGTTATAGGTATCCTTCAGTGGACGGTGGTCCCAGAGCCTGATATTGTTAATGGTCGCCTCATTGTCAGCGATATCCTGGCTACTTGGTGTCTTCTCGGCAGGGAATGACTGCTCCTTAATCCGGTCCAGGGCGAATGCCTCTCTGGTAAACCGAATATTATACTCAATGTAGGGCTCCTCTCGAACCAGCTCGTTTGGCTGCACCTGGAATCGCTGTACCAGAGCCGGAAAAATTCCACCAACAACAATGGAGGCCGCTATCCACCCACCAATAGCGTAGAGTATCCAGCGCGGGTTACGACGCCAGACAAAAATCACCAGGAACACAATACATATGAGCACAACTGCCAGAAGTATCCACTGTGCCGGAAGCTTAGCATGCATATCGGCATAGCTAGCCCCGAAGACTACTCCCCGCTCTGAGAAGACCAGCTCCCAGATGCCGAGCCAGTAACCCCAAACGAAAAGGCCCAAGATAGCTGCGGTAAGTCCGGATAGATGAGCTAATACCGGCCTGGCAAAGTCAAACCTCAAGCGCTGCGTTGCATAGCTGAGAAAATATATACCACCACTACCAATAAGGATAACTATCAGAGCGCCCATAAGCCAGCCATGCAACAGGTGCTGGAAAGGCAAGGAGAAAACGTAGAAGCTGATATCCTTATGGAAAACTGGGTCTGCGATGCCAAATGGCTGCGCATTGAAGAATCGAAGCACCAGCTGCCATCCAGACTGTGCAACGGAACCAAATATCAGACTGACCAGAACCGTCCCCAGGATAGTGCTCCACATGGATAACCGCTGTAGCTGACGCACCAGAGCCCAGGGCCATATACGTGATTCATTCCTTGGCGCCAGACGTGTCGCCAGCATCAGATTGCCCATAAAGAGGACGCCAAAGATAATCGCCGCCGAGAAAAAGAGCAGTACCTTGGTCTTCAGGATAGTGGCATAAACACTGCCGTAATCCAGGCTATCAAACCAAAGCCACTCAGTGTAGAACCCTTTCAATACGTTGAAGACAATGAACAGAACCAGGAGCACCGCCAGGATTACTGATACCCTGAAAACCCACCCGCGTCCGGCACTTCTTTCTGACGAAGCTGCACGCTCCCACAATCTATCAAGTGAATCCAATTAACTCATCCCATCCTTTATAAGCCCCGATTGGTCGGGTAAATCTGCTCTTACACCACAATCTCATCTTTCGTACCGCTACGATACCACACGTCATCCTTATCGGTCAATGCTGTGCCTGTCAAGTGAAGCTCACTCCCTGTAATAGAGCTATCCTATTGTAAGCAACTACCTATTTTTCTGCTGTTGCTCAAGGAAGCGTTCATCCTCTTCACGGTAGTGCAACCAGACATTACGGGACATTAGACACGTGTCAACCTCAGACATTTTCTTGAGTATCTCACACCTCAACCTCCGGGCAGGTACATTCTCGTAATCCACTTTCAGTATGATGTCCAGCGTTTCCAGCGCAAGCTGTAGTCCGCCATCGTGCATCAGTTCCCCTGCCTTCTTCAAAACAACCTCATCATTTCCTATCAGTTCGCGTACCACACGGGCTGTCTCTCGTTTCGGCCCGGGTAATAGTCCCGAGGGAGAGAAATCAAAATAGCCACAATAACGTTTCCATATGTTGTAAATTGCAAACTCCCGGCGCGAATAAACCTGCCGCAGGTTCGGACTATTCTCCAGGTGCGGCGGGAGCTGAATTTCTTCGACCATCTGCTCCAGATTCTTGCCCTCGTTTGCCGCCTGTACTACAGAGTTTTGCAGGAATCTCAGTAGCTCAATATTCTCCTGAAACACTTCGCTTATCTTGTCCTTGCCTGCCAGGACAAGGTCACCCCCTACGGCATAATCAGGGTCAAGTGCTAATGCCCGCTCCAGCGCCTCCGCCCATTCCTCCGCATACCGCATAACCTTGAATGGGTTGCCCAGATTCGGAAATGAAGCCTCCAGTAAATCACCGCAGAACACAGCCCTCAGCTCCGGCACCCAAACAAGGGTATGGTCGTCTGTCTCTCCTTTCCCATGAAACAACTCAAACGTCTTCCCTCCCAGTTCAAACCGGTATTCGTCCCTATAGGTTTCAGTAGGATAGAGCGGCGCATAACGGACACCCGGTATATTAAAGTGAAACTGGATGCTGTTAATACGGCGAATATAATCGGCAGTCAGTTTATATCGCTCCAAACGCGGTATAACATTCTCATGAGCGATTATCTTTGGATTATGGTCTGCAAATGCCGCAGCACCACCTATGTGGTCAGCGTGACCATGACTATATATCAGGTACCTGACCGGCTTATCCGTTTCCCTGGCTATTTCCTCTTTAATCAAGCTGCAAATATGGTACATGCCCGGGTCGATTACCACAACCCCGTCATCCGTTATGACCCAGCTTGTATATGACGTGTGTGCATCCTGCCCGACAACACTACACTGTACTGTGCGTATGTCATCATTTACCCTCTGCACATCGAGCTTATCGGGAACCAGAGGGACACCTTCTTTTCTCCGGACCATATCTACCTCCAAAACAGAAGAGTTTTTA
>CAZXWQ010000064.1:7531-8691 GCA_964644545.1 uncultured Dehalococcoidales bacterium
GCGATACGGTGGTTCTTCACCTGCCGCTCTCCCGCCTCACCCCTGAGCTGGGTCGCCAGCTCGTGGATTTGCGCCAACCCCGAGGCTCCAATCGGGTGCCCCCGCGATATCAGCCCACCGCTGGGGTTCACAGGAATCTTTCCGTCCAGGGCTGTGTCCCCTCTCTCCGCCATGACTCCACCTTCTCCCCTCGGGCAGAAGCCTAATGCTTCCATTACGGCTACCTCTCCGAAGGCGGTGGCATCATGTACCTCCATCACGTCAATGTCTTCAGGACCTAAACCAGCTATCTCAAAGGCCTGTTTGGCGGCCCGCTCGCTGATATCTCCCTGCCCACTCCGCTTCCCACCCTGGAGTACCGATGCCCTGATTTTAATTGCCCGATTGGATGGGTGTTTCTTCAGAAATTCCTCACTGCAAACGATAGCTGCCGCTGCCCCGTCTCCAATGGGGGCACACATAGACCTGGTCAGGGGATAGGACACGATACGGTCATTCAACACCTGTTCCACGGTCTGGGGAAAGGTGTACTGGGCCAGAGGGTTCATGGTTGAGTTGTTGTGGTTTTTAGCCGCAATAGCGGCTAGCTGACGCTGCGTGGAATTGTACATCTTCATGTGCGCCCGGGCACCGGCTGCGTAGAAGTCCATGAAGGCGGAATGACCTCCCGGCTGCTCCTGCTGGACTTCGGTCCCCTTCTCCTTTGCCTCCTGCTCCCGCCGCTTCTGCTCCTGCTCACGCAACTGGGCTGCATTCCGGGCCATTTCCTCCACGTCGGTACCGGCCATAAAGCTTCCCATTACCTTGGCGCGGTCTTCGTCGTGCTGCTTCTCGACGCCAATGGCCAGGGTACAGTCATATAGCCCTGCCTTAACCGCCATCCAGGCACCATTCAGGGCAGTACTGGCGCTGGCACAGGCATTCTCCACATTTGTTACCGGTATACCTTGAAGTCCGCTTGCTGTCAGGGCTACCTGACCGCGGATGGAATGTTGAAAAGAATACAGACCCCACATGGCATTGGAGAACCAGGCAGCCTGGATATCATCCCGCGTGATGTTGCAGTCCTTGAGAACATCCTCGAGAACCTGGCTGGTCATGTCCTTGACACTCCTCTCCAGAAACTTGCCGAATTTAACCATTCCAATACCAATTATGTA
>CAZXWQ010000065.1:0-2457 GCA_964644545.1 uncultured Dehalococcoidales bacterium
GGTGAGGGCGCAACGGTTGCCATCCTTGATATTCAGCATGAGAAAGCACAACAGGTGGCAGATAATATCGTCTCCAAAGGAGGAAGTGCTGTCGCTATCAGCATGGATATTACCGACAGCCCGGATGTCAGGCGTGCAGTCAACGAAGTTGAAAGCAAATTTGGAAAGGTCGATATCCTGGTGAACAATGCCGGCTGGGATAAGGCAGCACCTTTTATTGAGCTTACCGAGGAGCTCTGGGATAGGGTGATAGCCATTAATCTCAGGGGACCGATAGCAGTTACCAGGGCAGTCCTGGACGGCATGATAAACAGAAACTACGGAAAGATTGTAAATATTGCTTCTGATGCAGGCAGGGTTGGTTCCTCAGGCGAGTCTGTTTATTCAGCCTGCAAGGGCGGGATAATTGCCTTCACGAAGACCCTGGCACGAGAACTCATCAGGTATAATATCCTGGTCAATTGTGTCTGTCCGGGACCAACTGACACCCCCTTTCTTGATGATATGAGCAAAGACAACCCCGGGCTTGTGGAAGCCCTGCAAAGGGCGATACCAATGCGGCGACTGGGCAATCCTGAGGAGGTGGCAGTTGCTGTGGCTTTCCTTGCCTCTGACGAGGCGAGTTACATTACGGGCCAGACCCTGAGCGTAAGCGGCGGGCTGACAATGGCGTAAAATATTTTGGAGGAGAGAGATGGAATATTCAGAAATTATCTATCAAAAGAAGGATGGCGTTGCCCGAATCACAATAAATCGTCCAGAGAAGCTTAATGCAGCGACCCAGCTAACAATGTATGAAATGGTGCAGGCTCTATCTGATGCCTGGGTGGACAACTCCATCGGCGTGGTGGTGCTAACCGGAACCGGGGATAGGGCATTTTGTACAGGTGGTGACCAATCAATAAGGGAGGTTGGGGGTTATTCTGGAACTACGGCCATGTTACCACTTGAGGTAATATGGCAGCAGGCTACCCAGCTTATAAGGGGCATACCCAAGCCGGTTATCGCTAGAGTAAACGGGTATGCCATTGGCGGAGGGCATGTATTGCAGGTTGCCTGTGACCTTTCCATATCCTCAGAGACAGCGCAGTTTGGACAGGCTGGCCCAAGGGTTGGTAGCTTTGACCCCGGGGTTGGCACCGGCGACCTGGCAAGGTGTGTTGGCATGAAGAGGGCAAAGGAAATCTGGTATCTGTGCCGGCGCTACACTGCCAGAGAAGCACTAGATATGGGGTTGATAAACTGCATCGTTCCCCCGGACAAGCTCGATGATGAAGTAGATAAGTGGTGCCAGGAGCTTCTAGCTAAGAGCCCGACTGCGCTTAAGATGCTTAAATATGCTTTCCACGCCGAGTGGGACGGGATTATCGGGATAACCAACCTCGGTATAGGTGGTCTCTCCCTGTACTACGGGACTGAGGAAGCAGTAGAAGGGCGCAACGCCTTTATGGAGAAAAGGCAGCCCGACTTCAACAAGTTCAGAAAATAGTTGGCCGCTACATATGGAATCAAGCACAGGGTGATATCTGCTTGGGCGGGGAGTAATGGAGGTAGTATATCCAGCTCTGCGGTGCCTGCGGAAGTCTGTGTATGTCGTCAGTAAAATTGGCACAGGGCGGGAGCGGATACTTTAACCGTTTGTAAAAACATGCGCTGAGATATCCGCGTATGGTATAGTACACTCTGTTACACAGGGGCTATTTCGTACGCTCGTCACCATGTCCGTTCTCAAAATACTATTTGGATGCCCTATCAGCATAAGTCTCCAGGTCAAAAAGCAGATGAGAGAAGTAGAGCAGGTCATGCCGGGAAAGAGAAGGATTTTTTACGGCTGGTGGATGGTAGGAGCCGCCATTATTTTGAATTTCTTTGCCGGTGGCTCCTTTGTATATGGCATTACCGTCTTCTTTAACCCGATAAGGAATACCTTTGGCTGGGGCGCTGCTGTAACAGCCGTTGCATTTACCCTGCAGAGGTTTGAATCGGGTGTTCTGGAGGCAATAGCCGGTTTTCTGGTTGATAAAGTGGGGCCCAGGAAGCTGATGTTCTGCGGCTGGAGTGTTGTCGGTCTGGGCTTCTTATTGATGAGTCGCGTTGGTTCCCTGTGGGCATTCTACGGCTCTTTTATAGTTATCGCCACGGGGATGAGTTTTGCGGTCTTTATTGTTATCTTCGCCACCATAGCTAACTGGTTTGACAAGAAAAGAAGCCGGGCCATTACCCTTGTTGTAACGGGATTTGGCGCCAGTGGCGCCCTGGTACCGCTAGTGGCATTGGCGGTTGGTGAGCTTGGCTGGAGGGAGACTCTGACCATTCTGGGCATTGCAGCATGGGTTATTGGAATACCCCTCAGTACCCTGATGAGGCACAAGCCCAGTCAGTATGGTTACCTCCCGGATGGCGACAGCCCGGTAGCTGGGGAAAAGTCAGCGAGCGTGCCTGACTTCCGGTCGACAG
>CAZXWQ010000065.1:2557-5282 GCA_964644545.1 uncultured Dehalococcoidales bacterium
GACAGCCCGGTAGCTGGGGAAAAGTCAGCGAGCGTGCCTGACTTCCGGTCGACAGATGAAACAGCGGAGCAGGACGCAGTCTCTCCAACCATAGACTTTACGGCCAAGGCGGCACTGAAGACACGAGCCTTCTGGCTGCTTGCCTCTGCCTCCCTATTTCAATTCATAGGCGCCAGCGCGGTTATGATACACATCGTACCCTATCTGGAAAGCGTGGACATCCCCACCACAATAGCGGCTACTGTAGTGACGGGTATGACCATATGCAGCCTTATCGGGCGGCTGGGTTTTGGATTTATTGGCGATTTTGCCAATAAGAGGCATCTTATCGCCGTAGGCATTGCCCTCCAGACCCTCGGCATTTTCATTTTCTCCTTCATAGATATGGATAGAATGTGGCTTATTATTCCCTTCCTGCTCACCTATGCACCTGGTTTTGGGGCAACAATACCGCTCAGGCCAGCCTTGCAGGCTGACTATTTTGGCACAGCAAACTTCGGCACAATAATGGGTCTAATGATGCTGGCAAGCATGGCTGGAGGGTTAGCCAGCCCTATCGTTGCCGGATGGATTTTTGATGTTACCGGAAGCTATCACCTGGCCTGGCAGCTCTTTGCTCTAATCAGTGTCCCGGCAATACCTATCATTCTACTGGCAAAACCCCCAGGAGCCAGCGAGCGGAACCGCTAGGTCTAACAGGCGCGGGGGTACCAGTTCCCCAGGTAGCACACTCATCCATATCGTGTTGCAGGCAGTGCCGAGCTACGCCTTCAGGATGTCATTACGCCGTTCGGGCACGTGAAAGTAGGCCATCTGGCGAATGTATCACTCTCTACTTTATGGTAACCTGTGTTTGTAGTAAAGAAAAGGTGGCACCAGGATAGCGCTAGCGACAATAAAAATGGTAAGGCATGCCAGCACTGACGAGTAGCTGGACTCCCGGTGAGGTATGAGACTTGATAGTCAGGGATGGAAAAGAGGCAGCTCAATGAAGGTGGTAAAGAAATCAGGTGAAGTGCTGGGACAGATACTGCGTCTAATTACGGGTGATAAATTCGACATCCCCATTTCAAAGATATTGGGAGAATATCCAACCATTCCGTATTACATTCCGTATTAGACCGCTCTGTAGATAGCCTGCAAAAAGGCGGAGTTTGCGGAGAGAAGTGTGGTGCCGGTTACTGCAGGTACTGTCTACGGCTTCAACAGAACAGCGACATTTGTCCCGTTATGGAGGGAATCAAAGCCCCTCTGAGCCTCCTCAAGCGGTATAATCTCAGTTATAACCGGCCTGACATTCACCTGTTTGTATTCCAGTAGTTTCAGTGCTGGAACCATTGCCTCGCCCATGTGAACGGTTCCCTCTACCCTTACCTCCTTGGTCAGCCATTTAGATGGGTTCAGTGAGGCGGGTGCTGCATTACCGACCAGTATCACTCTGCCCCCGTATCTGACCATTTCAAAGGCCTGCTCCAAAACGCCCGTAGCTCTGGAGCTAACACAGACAAATGCAATATCGGGGCCGGCTTCGGTAATATCCACCACGGCTTTTATAACGTCCGTCTTGTCCGGGTTGAGAGCTATATTAGCACCCATCTCTGTGGCAATATCAAGACGAGAAGGATTCTTATCGGTAACGATAAGAGGTGCCGCACCGGCAGCTCTGGCCGCTGCCATTACCATAAGACCAATATGACCAACACCAATAACGACCACCGAATCTCCTAATTTTACTCCGGAGCAAAGGGCGGCGGTTACCCCGGTAGCCAGTGGCTCCGTCATCGCTGCTTCCTCGTCAGTTACGCTTTCGGGTACCTTCAGGCGACTGGCGGCCGGTCTGATAATGTACTCGGTCATGGCACCCATTCGATGTATATTGGGAATAGGCGGTCGAGTCCCGTCGTAAGGGTGACCCCTTACGCGACCACCCATGCACAGGTCACCTAGCCCTCGCTTGCAGTAGTAGCAATGCCCGCAGGGCAGGTGTACATCGACAACACGGTCGCCGACTGACCAGCCGGTAACGCCTTCACCCACAGCTTCTACCCGGGCGACATACTCATGACCCAGGATAGCACCCCCTGTTTCCGCCCGCAGTTCCTCGCTAACGACAGCGGCCGGAGTGCTGTAAACACGCTCCACATCCGCACCACAAATAGAACAGTAGATAACCTTCAGGAGGAGCATACCCGGTAATACCTCTGGTTTCGGTATTTCCTCAATTCTAATTTTCCCAGGACCTGCAACAGAAGCTGCTTTCATTTTCACTATCTATGGGTACCTCCTTCTATTACTTTTTGAATTTTAATCCTTTCTCACCTTTCCTGTAAATAAATAAGATAGCGCTGAAAGGTCTTTTCTCTAATCTTCTGCTATCCCTCTGAACAAATTAACATTATCGCAAGACTTTAACAACCAGACAACGGGGATATAACATAGCCACAGCAGCTGGAGCGGGGATACCCGAACAGGAATGTTATTTGGGCTTGACGGGAGAGGTATGGTTGACATAAGTAATAGAATGATTGGCAGATAGCAGGTCTAATTATGGAGTTATATAAGGGGAGATGTTGGGGGAGGCACCGGCTAATCTAGCTCTTAAACGCAGGGAATCAGAACCAGAGCCGGATTAGCTCTGACCAGGTCCAGAGCCAAGGGGCTCAGGTGTGCTCAGGTTCTAGATGGAGATAGGATATTTACCATATTCGTGGACTGCCCTGACCAT
>CAZXWQ010000065.1:5382-8581 GCA_964644545.1 uncultured Dehalococcoidales bacterium
TCAGGTTCTAGATGGAGATAGGATATTTACCATATTCGTGGACTGCCCTGACCATCTCCGCGTAGTTCTCTGGCTTCACGCCGGAATGAATTGAGTTGCTGGAGCAACAAATATAGCCACCACCGCGAGCCGCCTGCCTGATGCACCTCTTCACATCCTCGCGTACCTCCTCCAGCGTACCCCAGGTGAGGATGCGTGCACAGTCGACATTCCCCATCAGGCAGACCCTGTCGCCATATTTCTGCTTGACTTCTCCAAGGTCCATCCCGGCATTGGGGTCAATAGGGTGGATAGCATCAATACCGGAGTCGAGGAGCATATCAAATATCGGCATAATATTTCCGTCGGTGTGCTTCCAGACATAGGCACCGCCACGCTTAGCCTCGTCTACCAGTGCCTTAAGCACCGGGATAACGTGCCTGGCAAAGTGCTGGCGAGATAACATGGGCCACCTTGAGGTGGCATAATCCCCGGTGATGAATATTATCTCGGCACCAACCTCTATGCAGTTCCTGATATACTTCAGGTAATAGTCACGTATCATGCCGTGGAGTCGGTCTATCAGCTCCGGATTTCTAACGAAGTCCATGTAGTGACTGGCGGCTCCCCGTACTTCGCTGGCTACATTTAAAGGGTCGGGGAACGAAGCGACAATGGCCCTCTGCCCTTTGTATCTCTTGACCAGTTCCTTCAGAATGTCGTATCTCCAGGGCTCATCAGGGTCGGGAGGCTTCCAGGTATCGATATCCTTCTCCGTTTTGATTGGTCCTTCCTGGGGGTGGGGCAGGTCTGCTGAGGTTCTCCGCACAATCGTGCCCCATTGATTGCGGAAGCGAGATGCATCCAGAGTCTCGATGATGTATCCCGGGACTCCCCGGTCGTCCACACCGACCGCATCGAGGTCAAAATACTCAATGGCATCATCCCGCGAAGAACCGGGAAGTAATTTTTCTCTTATGTTGGCGTTGGGAGCCTCCCAGAAGGGGACTCTATCCGGTTCCTGTAGCTGGAGGGTTTTAAACATCCGCTCTGCACCCGTCATCGTTGCCATTTATCGCCTCCTCAAGATAATTTTCGCTGTGTCAAGGGGTAAATTACTGCACCAGGAGCTTGAACTTTCTCACCGCGTCAGCAGCATCAGTAGCGAAACAATCGGCGCCAATCTGGTCGGCATAGCTCTGTGTTACCGGCGCACCACCGATGGCCACTTTTATCCTGTCCCTCAGTCCGGCGGCTTGCAAAGCCTGTATGGTTTGCTCCTGAGCGGGCATAGTCATTGTCAGCAGGGCTGATAGCCCCAGGATTTGAAAATCGTTTTCTCTTACCGCCTTACAGAAATCTTCCGGGGATACATCGACACCGAGGTCGGTTACCTCCCACCCGTTTCCCTCCAAAAGCATGAGGACGATGTTCTTACCGATATCGTGGACATCACCCTGCACTGTTCCCATTGCCACCTTTCCAGCGTACCCTCCGGGCCCCTCCTCCCTGGTCAGCAGTGGTCTTAGCAAGCTCATAGCTGCCTTCATTGCCTCTCCCGACATCAGTAGCTCGGGGAGAAAGATTTCCCCTGTTTCAAACTGGTCGCCAACCTTTTCTATCCCCGGTATTAAGCCCCTGTCCAGTATTTCGTCGGCCGGTGTATTAGCATCAATGGCGGCTTTAGTCAGGTCTTCAGTCCTGGCGATATCCATCGCCACCACGCTCTCTGTAATCTTGCTTAAGTCAATCATGGGTTATTTCCCCCTCCTGGATATATTATTTAATTACCTGATAAGAGGGACATAGGGGTCCCGGTACTTCTCTCGGGCTGGTGGGTTTCGGATTTCTTCTTTCGGCGGGGCACACTTCGTCTGTATAATGATGTAGCTTCGGGATACGATAAGCATATGGGACAAGTGCCTGTTTGTCAAGGGCAAGTTATTATGGGTTTGTGCGTGTTTTACGGGGTATTGACAGCCGGCGCGGAGGGGCTTAACATAGCCACAGTAATTGATATGGAGGGTAACCAGCTCACTTCTGAAGAGGACGGATAAGAATGAAGATAGTGATTGCCCCACAGGGTTTTAAGGGTAGCCTCAGTGCCCAGGAAGTAGCTGAGGCTATAGCTGGAGGGGTTAAGCGCGTTATGGCTGATGCCGAGACCATTGCGCTGCCTATGGCTGATGGTGGGGAGGGGACAGTAGAAGCCCTGGTCCACGCTACCCACGGTCAAATTGTAGAGACCGAAGTGACCGGACCTCTAGGAGGGAAGGTCACGGCTAAGTGGGGGATTCTGGGTGATAGCGTCAGTGCTGTAGTGGAGATGGCAGCAGCGTCAGGGATTACGCTGGTGCCGCCGGAGAGGCTGAACCCGCTGGTTGCTACCACATACGGCACCGGGGAACTGATAAGGGCGGCTGTTGATGGGGGCTACCGGAGGCTCATTATTGGCATCGGCGGTAGCGCTACCAATGACGGGGGTGCCGGCATGGCACAGGCCCTCGGGGCAAGATTACTGGACGAGAATGGTGAGGAGATTTCCCGGGGTGGGGCAGCACTAAGCCGACTGAGCCGGATAGATATCTCCGGGATGGATGAGCGCCCGGCCGAATGCGAGGTTACTGTGGCCTGCGATGTCTTTAATCCGCTCTGCGGCGACCAGGGGGCTTCAAGGGTCTACGGATGGCAAAAGGGCGCTACAGAGGAGATGTGCCGGCAACTGGACGAAGCCCTGGCCAACTATGCCCTGGTAATCAAGAGGGACATGGGTATTGATGTAAGCGACATACCCGGGGCCGGAGCTGCGGGGGGACTGGGGGCTGGACTTGTTGCCTTCCTGGGGGCAAAGCTGGTGGCGGGCATAGAAATCGTCAGTGAGGCAGTCGGGCTTATGGACTATCTCAAGGAGGCTGCCCTTGTTTTCACTGGCGAAGGCAGGATAGACCCGCAAACCTTGTTCGGCAAAACAGTAGCCGGTGTTGCCGAAAGGGCAAAGGCATGCCACATTCCGGTGGTAGCCATCGTCGGTGAGCTAGGCGGTAGCTACGAAGAGTTCCACCAGCAGGGTATAGATGCTGTTTTGAGTATTGCGCCCGGTCCTATTAGTCTGGAGGAATCCATGGCTAATGCCGGGGGTTTAATCTCTGCCGCTGCGGAGCGAGCGCTCCGGTTAATGCTGATTGACCTGGTGAAATAGTCGAGCCACAAAGACCAGCCT
>CAZXWQ010000066.1:0-2751 GCA_964644545.1 uncultured Dehalococcoidales bacterium
GTGGACAGGAAATCATCAAGCCCTTTCTTGATGGCTATTTTGTCATACTTTCCTACGCCGGTCTTGGGTACATTATCGACAAAGGCTACGTAGTCCGGGAGCATCCATCTGGTTATCTTACCCTTTTCAACCCCTTCGGTCTCGAGGAACTTCAATACATCCGTCTCGTCCTCTGTGGAGCCCGGCACCAGCTTTATGATGCCCATCGGCCTCTCTCCCCATATCTCGTCGGGAATGCCTACATAGGCTGCCTCCAGAACAAAGTCAGCCGTGGCAGTCAGGTTCTCCAGCAGCACGGTTGGAACCATCTCGGCGCCGCTTCTTATCACATCCGTTATTCTGTCGGCGATAGTTATGTAGCCCTCTTCATCAACCGTAGCCACATCCCCGGTGTGGAACCACCCGTCCCTCCAGACCTCAGCCGTTTTCTCGGGCTCTTTGTAGTATTGCTCCATTATCCAGGGTCCCCTCATTACTATCTCGCCGACTGTCTCATTGTCCTGTGGCACCGGATTTCCGTCCTCGCCGGTAACCTCGACCTCAATCCCGGGGACAGGTAACCCGGTCTTGACTCTAATCTCGTCCAGTTTCTCCTTCGGCCAGTCTTTCATGTGGCGCTTTATCTGAGCTGCAATTGTAACCGGAGCAGTCTCAGTCATGCCATATCCTGAACCGGCGGTAAACCCCGGAATCATCTTCTCCGCCTTGGCTTTCAATCCCAGTGACAGGGCAGCACCACCCACGCTGATGCCTGCCAGGCTACTCAGGTCATACTTGTTGAGGTCTTTGAACTCGATGAGCATCGCCAGCATTGTTGGCACCAGGCCGGCGGTGGTCACCTTCTCCTTTTCAACCAGCTCACAGAAGCTCTCCGGGGTGAATCTGCCGGGAAATACCATCTTGGTGGCTGAAAAGACCATGTAGTAGGGTGCCCCCCACCCGTGGATATGGAATAGCGGGATGTTGACCAAGGGGACATTAACTTCGGGCTCTGGTGGTAAGTATGATGGTCTCGTGCTGAAAGAACGCAGGGTCATCAGGTGCATGACCATCAGGTAAAGCTGCCGATGAGTGAACATGACTCCCTTGGGCAGGCCCGTTGTGCCGGTAGTATAGCAGAGGGTGGCATACGTATCCTCATCAAGATACGGCCAGTCGAATTCTGACGGTTGACCTTTGATTAGTTCCTCGTACTCATAGAGGGGTTCAATCCTGGTGTCAGGTTTTCCAGGTTTATCCGACATATAAACGAATTTCTTTACAGTGGGTTTTATCCTGTCATATATAGCCTCAATCAGTGGCAGAATGATGTCATCGAGGAATATTACGTTATCTTCAGCGTTGTTAATAGTGTGAACGATGTGGTCCAGAGAAAGTCTCATGTTAATCGGGTGTAATACTGACCCGCTGCAGGAGACAGCATAGTAAAGCTCCAGGTGCCGGTGGTGATTTAGTGCCATGGTAGCCACTCTATCGCCAGGCTTGCCAGCCCCGCCGGGCTCCAGTCCCAGCCCTTTCAGGGCGCTGGCAAGCTGGCAGGTGCGCTGGTACCACTCCCGCCAGGTAAATCTATAGTATTCGCCGGCATCATTTCTGTAAACGATGCCTATTTCATCCGGATACAGGTTTACCGGTCTATGCATGAAGGTTTTCAGGAGTAACGGGTAGTGTATACTGAACTCGGGATAGGTTTTGATTTCCATTTTAGTGCTTCTCCTTTCCAGATATGTAATCCTACGTCAGCATACCATTATACCATATATCACCAGTTATCAGGGGCCAGATGTTAGAACCTCCGGCACGTTTTCTGCGGGCAGGTTTAAACAGTAGTGAATGAGACCGCTGGTTGGAGAAATGAAAACGGGAGGCTCTATATAATCAGGGGCTGGGAAGATGGACTTAGTTGATTGAAGTATCTGGTGAGGGTTGTATCAATATTGCTGGTAATATGCGATTCACGACACGGAATATCCTCCGTCGACGATGATGCTCTGGCCGGTGATGAAGTCGGATGCTGGAGAAGACAGGAAGATGGCAGCCCCGGCGACATCGGATGGCTCTCCGAAGCGACCGGCCGGGGTGCGCTCGACGATACTATCATACCAGGGCTTATAGCCGATAACGCCGGCGGTCATATCGGTTCGAATCCAGCCGGGGATGATGGCATTTACCTGGATGTTATCGCTTGCCCAGGCAGTAGCCAGGGATTTCGTTAGCTGGATAACACCGCCCTTACTTGCTGAGTAGGGGAGGACAATGGCACTGCCGAAGACAGAGTACTCTGACCCGATGTTAATAATTTTCCCGCTGCCTGCTTTGACGAGTGCCGGATATACGGCCTGGCAGAACATGAAGGTTGCCTTAAGATTGGTGGTGAGCACGTTGTCCCAGACCTCCTCCGGGATAGATTGAGGTGAACCGCCACCGCTTATGCCGGCGCAGTTGGCCAGGATATTGAGCTTACCGAATTCCTGGATTACGGTTTCGACTGTGGCACTGATGTCGTTGCCGCTGGTGACATCGCAGCGGACGCCGAGGCAACGGCGGCCCAGATTATTAATCTCCCCAACTGCCTCGGTGGTCTTGACTTCATTGCGGGCGGCTATTACGATGTCGGCACCAGCTCGCGCTAGCCCGATGGCGATGCCACGTCCGATACCACCATTACCGCCAGTGACTATGGCAACTTTGCCGGTCAGGTCGAAATCTTCTAACAACTGGACACCTCCAGATATTGCGGTTCGGAGACGT
>CAZXWQ010000066.1:2851-8429 GCA_964644545.1 uncultured Dehalococcoidales bacterium
CCGAACAGGTCTGCCCGTAAGGCAAGAGTAAGGGGGATGACGCCTCCGTATCCCAGACCGTAGACGACAATGAAGAGATACAGCAGCGGTAGAGTACTGGCATTGATAAAGATAAATATTCCTGCGCCCTGGAGGAGGCAAAGCAGGAACAGGAGCACCTTCTTGTTAAACCGGTCACCGAGCCAGCCGAAGAAGAACCTGCCGGGGACACTCATCAGCACCATTAGTCCCAAAACACTGGAGGCCGTCTGGTATGGAATGCCGATATCTGTCAGGTGAGGAATCTGGTGTACCACAATGGCACTCAGGATGCATGACCTCAACATCATAGAGGCAGCATAGACCCAGAAGGTGCGTGTTCTCATAGCTTCCCGAACAGTGAAATCAACATCTTCAGGAGATACGCTGTCACCTGAAGAAGCCAGGCTGTACTCGCCATCTGATGGCGAACTCTTCTGCTTGACGGTTTCGCCATCGGGCACCAGTCCCATCTCCTCGGGGGTACTTCTAACAATCAGACTCAGGGGGAGAGGAATTGCCAGCGTTGCTACCCCGATGATTACTGTTGCCACTCGCCAGCCGAACTGGATTATGAGCCACGCTATCAGGGGCACGAATATCGCCCCACCAACGCCGTTACCCGTAATCAGGAAGGAGAGGGCGCGTCCCCTTCTCTTTATGAACCACTTCGCGACTGCTGCCGATGTGGCATGGGTATAGCCCAGGTTGTAGCCCACGGAGAGGACAAGTCCAAAGATAAGATACAGGCTCAGGGGGCTATTGACCAGCCACAGCGTTATAAACCCGATACCGGCTATGGTCACTCCAATGAGGAGCAACCTCCGGGCCCCATACTTATCGGTGAGCCAGCCAGCAATGGGTCCCTCAATTCCGCCCTCCAATCTGGATAATGAAAAAACGCCGGACATTACAGTCCTTGACCAGCCAAACTCGGCAATCATAGGGTTGAAAAAGGTGCTGAAGCCATAGAAAAAGGTACCGACGCCAAAGGCATTGATGAGGAAGCCCACTGCCACTATCAACCACCCGTAGAAAACCCTCCTGGTACTTGCTCTTACCCGATTTACTATTTCCAAATTTAACAGACTCTTTCTACTAAAGGGGAGTATTCCATCCTGTTGATAAAGACCTCAGGCCTGCACAGAGTATTAGCATTACTCCCGGTGCCCGGAATGTACCTGGCAGGCAACACTATCAAAACTTGTTACTAAACACTTTAAGCAGCTTGGCCAGACTTGTCAAGCTCCAATCGTTGTATTTTCTAACGGTCTGGGCGTGGAAAGGGGGCAAAAAGGACGAGCTGTGTTATAATACTTCCACGAGACTTTGGGGGGGTAATCTAATGTCGAGAAAGCTAGCGGTAATTCCAGAGCAGTGTTCCGGCTGCAAAATCTGCGAGCTTGTATGTGCGATTAAACATTTTGGGGTGAACAATCCGAAGAAGTCGGCGATAAGGGTACTGAACATATACCCTCAACCGGTTATGAGGATGCCGATTGTATGCAGCCAGTGCAAAGTGCCCACGTGCGCACAGGTTTGTCCCACTGGTGCCCTGCGATGGGTTGCGGGTGTGGTGCAACTGGACGAAGAGGACTGTATCTCCTGCTATAAATGCGTGGAGGCGTGTCCCTTTGGGGCAATATATGCACATGAGGATTGCGACCTGCCTATCAAGTGTGATATGTGCGGGGGTGACCCGGAGTGTGTTCGGAAGTGCCCCAAGGGAGCAATCAGGTTAATACCAGAGGCAGCCATTGGCGAATCCAAGCGTTTGAATAATGTCTTGAGCTACACGCAGATGAAAGAAATCGAGTTTTACGAGAAGGGTGAAAAGAAGGTCATCCAGTACGCCGAGATTGGGAAGGAAGAGCTATGAGTATAAAGAGCGGATATTTCAAGAAACACCTGTTTGTAGACCTTACGAAGGGCGTTGCCGAGTGCCAGGACCTTGGGGTTCCCTTTATTGAGAAGTACATCGGAGGGCGGGGATTTGGCGCTAAATTGGTCTGGGACAATCAGAGGGAACATAATTTCAGGGTAGACCCGCTTGGTCCGGAGAACCTTCTGGTTGTGGCTCCAGGGCCTCTGACCGGCGTTTACCTGCCGTCTTCGGGTAAGAGTTCCCTTATTGCTATCTCACCGTCTACCGGTCTGTATGCTGATTCATCGATGGGTGGAGGCTTCGGTGTCGAGCTCCGGCAGGCCGGAATTGATGTTCTCTCTATTACTGGCCGGGCACCGGAACTATCTGTCCTTTTTATCGACAATGGTGAAACGAGGATTATGCCCATGCCTGAGCTGAAGGGGAAAAACTGTCTTGAAGTGGAAGGAATGATAAAAGAACGGCTGGATACCCATACTGTCCACATTGCAACTATCGGCGTGGCCGGCGATAACATGGTGAAGTTTGCCTGCGTCAACACTGACTGGAGCCGTAATGCCGGAAGGACGGGGATGGGTGCTATCATGGGTTCCAAGAACCTCAAGGCGATTGTGGTGAGGGGAGACAAAGACCTTCCAGTCTATGATGTAGAGGGGCTGATGGTGGAAGCTGATAAGGCTTTCAAATATCTGGAGGAGCACAAGTTTTTCAAAATGTGGCAGCAGGAAGGTCTGATGAATGTTATCGAATACGCTAACGAGAAGGGGATACTGCCGGCCTATAATTTCAAGGATAGTGTTTTTTCCAGACATGACCAGATTAACGGTACGGTTATGCTAGAACAGTATAAGATAGGTGACAGCGCCTGTTTTTCATGTCCAATGTGTTGCAGTAACATTTGCCTGGTGAAGAGTGGGAAGTATACGGGTGCGGTAACTGAAGGGCCGGAATATGAAACGTGTGCTATGCTGGGCCCAAACCTGGGAATTGACAATTTTGCCGCAGTAATTACCGCAAGCCAGCTCTGCGACGCACTGGGGTTAGATACAATTTCCACAGGTAACCTGGTGGGAGCCATAATAGAAGGGTATGAAAAAGGGATTCTGTCGCTAGCTGACCTGGATGGAAGGGAAATCACCTGGGGAGATGAGGATGCAATCCTGGAGTTGATACGAAGGATTGCCAACCGCCAGGGTATTGGTGATGTTATTGCCGATGGCTCCCGCCGCATTATCAAGAAATGGCCCGAAATGGATAAAATCATCCTCCAGGTCAAAGGGCTTGAGCAATCTGCCTATGACAGCCGCGCTAGTAGTTCGATGGCGCTAGCCTACGCAACCTCGGACATAGGTGCACATCACACGCGGGCGTGGACTATTGCCAAGGAGATGGAAGAAGGTAAAGACTGGTCTGATGAAGAGAAAGTTGATACTGTAATTTATCACCAGAAGCTGCGTCCGCTGTTTGACATGCTTGGTGTTTGCCGTCTGCCCTGGATTGAACTGGGGCTGAATGAAAGGCACTATGAGAACTTCTACAAATATGTCACTGGAAACGAGCTATCTCTCGAGCAGCTTCTGGCGCTCTCGAATGATATCTATAACCTGACACGCCTGATAAATGTCCGCCTTGGCGTAAGCCGTAAAGATGACAGCCTCCCCTACAAAGTCTGGGCGAACCCTCCTCTAACCGGTCCAAATGCGGGCAAGGTGATTGACCGTGAGGACTTCCAGGAGCTTCTTTCCCTGTACTATCAAAAGCGGGGCTGGGACGAAGACGGTATTCCACCGGCGGGAATAGAGAAGAAGTTTGACGACTAGCCAGTCCACTTCCATTCAAACCGAATGAATGGAGCAACTATATACCACCCCGGGTACGCCGCGGCAAACACCGGCATATAGACCTGCCTGTGCATAGACAGGAGTGTACGAGCCAGGACACGCCCACCGATGGTATCAACAGGTTTGACTAGATACTACGGGCAATGGTAGCCCCGTCATTGGTGGCCCACATTATTTTCCGGACTCCTTTGCAGTCGCCCGCCGCGTAGAGTTCCTTAACCTGACCTTTGAGAGCGTAGTAAAGCTCGTTATCCTCAACGCCACCGTAGGAAAGTATCACAGTGTCGATGTTTTCTATCACCCTCTCTTCTTCTGTAAGAGGAGCAACCACAGTAACCGTGTTGCCCGAAATCTCTTTGAGCCGGGATTCCGTAGTGACTTTGACCCCTGCCCAGGCAACGCGACGCAGGAGAAACAACCTGGTTATTTGCTCCATGGACTCACCAGCAGTCTGCCACGGGACAACAACTTCCACCTTCTTTCCCTGCTGGGCGAGGAAGTCAGCGGTGCTGAGGCCCTGGATGTGGCTCTGGCCGTCAACAATTAAAACATTTTGCCCCACCTCAACCTTGCCGTTCAGGACATCTCTCACGTTATCCACAACGTTGTCCTGTTCGATACCTGGGATATCATCAGGGACCAGAGGCAAAGAGCCGGTGGCGACGACAACCACGTCCGGGTTTTCTGCTTTGACGGTATCGACAGTAACCTCACTGTTGAGATGAACGTCAACATCGAGAAGCTTCATCTGGTACTTGTAGTAACGGGCCAATTCGCCTAAATCTTCACGTGCTGGTGCTTTGGCCGCCACCAATGTCATTCCTCCCAGTTCATCACCTTTCTCCCAGAGGGATACCTGGTGTCCTCTGGCTTTAGCTACCCTGGCTGTTTCCAGGCCAGCGGGGCCTCCCCCGATGACCATAACTTTCTTCTTGGTCTCTGCCGGGATAAGTTCGAGCCATCCGGGTACGGTCTCCTTGCCCACCGTTGGGTTGTAGGAACATGACACGCCCATTGGGTTTCTATCTTGAGCGACACGCATCCAGCAACCCTCCGAGCAACCCATGCACTTACGAATCTCATCGAGTCTGCCTTCGCGGGCTTTCTTTGGAAACTCAGGGTCACATATTAGTGCCCTGTTCATGAACACGAGGTCAGCATGACGGTTTTCCAGTATCTGTTCCGCCTGTACGGGGTCGTTGATTCGGCCGCCTCCGATAACAGGTATATCGACAACTTCCTTGAGCCCGGCGGAGTGGTACATCAAGGAGCCGAGGGGCAAGTATGTGGGAGGTATGGCGGCACCGGTAGTAATGTAGTCCAGGTTGCCGCTGCGGGTTAAGAAAGGAGCCATTGCCTTCGTATCCTCCAGGGAATATCCGCCGCCTGCTAACATGTCAACCGAGATTCTTATGCCCACCGTGAAATCACTGCCGACTGCTGCCCTTACGGCGTCAATTACCTCCACGGCGAGCCGTATGCGACCCTCATAGTCGCCACCATACTCGTCGGTGCGTTTGTTGCTGTTTAGCGACATGAACTGAGTGAAAAGATAGCCGTGAGCGCCATGAATTTCAACGGCATCGACACCTGCCTGTTTACAGCGATATGCTTCAGCAGCAAAACCCTCGATGACCTCCTTTATTTCATCCCTGGTCATTGCGTGAGGCATGGAACCAACGCCCAGGCCCGCACTGCGTACGGCAGAGGGTGCCCATAGCTGGTCTCCGTAATGCGTGGTACCATATGCCTGGCTACCCCCGTGCCAGAGCTGAACGCAGAAGCAGGTACCGTGCCGCTTGATGGCCTCGGCAGCCCTCTTCAGTTTTTCCAT
>CAZXWQ010000067.1:0-8154 GCA_964644545.1 uncultured Dehalococcoidales bacterium
TGCTTGCGCTCAGGCGCCCCTGCAATTCCCTATTTAATTCATATAAAGCTTATTATACAAATCTTCGAAAGTCAAATATGCCCTTCGAAAGGTGTTACTCAATCTTAGTTGTTTCATCCGTGCTCCCAGAAAATCTTTGTTTGAATTCCTTTAGTCGCATTTTCCCCGATACTAGTTCCTTGATACGTTTGTCCACTTCAGACATATCGTCACGGCTTCTGTTAATTGCCTCTATAGTTAAGGCTTCCAATTCTAGCCTTACTTTACTCACTTTTTCAGCCCACGCCGAATAGACAACTGACTCTGAATGTTGAGAGTAATATTCAGATAAGGGTTCAGTTAATAAAAGGTCAAATAAAAAGAACCATATGCGGAAGCTGTGCTGCACAAAGTTTATTGTTGTTGGCGTCCGTGAACTGCCGAAATGGAAAGTTGAAAGCATACCTTCATCGACTTGTTTCTCTTGGATATTCGATATAGAGCCAAGCAAGTTAGAATGTCCCTGATGACTCAGAATGCCATAGAACCCATATTCTTTAGCATTAACACCCATTCTTAATAACTTCGCATTAACATCGCCAGGTTGGAATTCTGCCAAATCCATAATCCATCTCTTGGCTAGGTTTGCATCATTCAGGAATAAACGAAATAACATAATAGACTCAATAATATTTCTAATAATCATCTGTGCTTGGCTCGGTAGCCCACGTAGAAGAAGATGAATCGCTCCTTCAGAGTCGTTGAACAATCGTGTTGCTAAAGTTAAAAGCGCTAGTTGCCTATAGTTTGTGTCTTTGCTGTATTCCCCAAGAGGCTTAATAGACTCGAGAAAAAGTTCCAGTATTTTACCATGCAAAAGCCGTTCCTTTAGTAAAATCCCTTTATACCATTCATACGCTTCGGTCCCGAACTTTTCTATTTCCTTATACTCATTAACCATCTCATTGTTTCCTCATCTGCGAAAGTGA
The DNA here is from genome assembly GCA_964644545.1 of uncultured Dehalococcoidales bacterium. Lineage (GTDB taxonomy): Bacteria > Chloroflexota > Dehalococcoidia > Dehalococcoidales > Fen-1064 > CAZEBT01. The sequence continues at coordinate 969 of CAZXWQ010000067.1, forward strand.
CGGCATTGGTGGTGTAATTCGTGGTGGTCGGAGGAGATTCCGTAACCACAGTAGCTACCCTGTATTCTAGCACTTAACATATACTTTGACATCCTTCTTAAATGTATTATAATGCCGGTGGGGTGGGGACAGTAAAGTTGGTGGCGACTCCGGGGGTCACTAAAAAGGAGCGTTCTTTCCAATGTTTCTTCCCCTTCCCCAACCTGCATCAAGTATATGACTTCGAAACCACGGTTCTACTTCAATGCCCCCGCCACAATCTCAGCCAGGTCAAGCACCTGAACCCTATCACCTGCCTCTTCATCTTTCAGGCCATCCTCAAACATGGTCATGCAGTACGGACAGCAAACACATATTGTTCTGGGGTCTTCTTTCAAGGCCTCCTTTACCCGCTCAATGTTTATTCGCCTGCCAATACTCTCTTCCATCCACATTCTCCCGCCGCCGGCACCACAGCAAAAAGCCCGGTTGCGATTGCGCTCCATCTCAGTCGGTGCCCTGCCGGTAGCTGAGGTAATAGCCTCACGCGGGTCTTTGTAGATGCCGTTGTGACGCCCCAGGTAGCAGGAATCGTGAAATACCACGTTACCCAGGTCCTGGCTCCCATTTAACCTCAGCCTGCCTTCTTTAAGCAGATTGTTAATAAATTCAGTGTGGTGTACAACCTCCCATTCCACTCCGTACTGACGATAGTCATTCTTCAGGGTATGGTAGCAATGGGGACATTCGGTAATAATCTTCTTTACACCCCGTTCCTGGAACATCTTGATATTCTCTTTAACCATGCGGTCGTAAATATATTCATTACCAAGTCGGCGCAAGCTATCTCCACAGCACAGTTCATCTTTACCAAGAATACCCCAGGAAATGCCGGCGGCATCAAGAACCTTAGCCACGGCCAGGCTTATCTGTCTGTCGCGGGCATCGAAAGCGCCAGCGCACCCTACGTAGAACAGGTACTCCGTCTTGCCAGCCTCAAAAGGCCTGGCATCAATCCCTGAAGCCCACTTGGCACGGTCAGTGGGAGCAATACCCCAGGGATTGCTCCGCTGTTCTGCGTTCTCAAAAAAGTTAAGTAGCTCCTCGGGGAACCTGGCCTCCATCTGCACCAGATGACGGCGCATCTCGATGATTTCGCCCATATGCTCAATATAGACGGGACATACCTCCATACAGGCGCCGCAGGTAGTACACGCCCAGATAGCATCCTCAGACACACTACCCTCCTGACTGCCCCCTATTAGCGGTATTACCGGTTCCTGTTTTTTTATTATTAGCGGCCCGTTTTTCAATAGATTCGTCTTAATATCACGGATAACCAACCGCGGATTAAGCGGCTTATCGGTGAAGTTAGCCGGGCAAGCCTCCTGGCAGTAACCGCAAACAACACAGGATATGGAGTCCAGAAGGTGCTTCCAGGTAAAATTATCTACCCTGTTAACGCCAAAGGTCGAGCGGTCTTTAAGATTAATCAGGGCAGGCATGCCTTTGGGAGCTTCCCTGTGGAGAAGGTCGTTCAGCATAGCGGCTACCATGTGCAGGTAGCGAGTGTAGGCAATAATCGCCAGAACAAGCAGTACGAATCCCCAGTGGGACCAGAACCAGAAGCTATGCCACGACGCCATCGTGGTAGCATTGATGTACAGATTACTCATTGCCGTACTAATAGGCGGGGTAGCGATTCCCAGGCCAGCCGGTGGGTGCCCGGCGGCAATCTGAGTAGCAATCTTGCCTACGTGGGTTACCGGGTGGACAAGAACTGTAAAAAGAATGAACCCTGCCTCAAACGTCTGCTGCCCCTCCAGCCTTGACGGCCTGACAATATATCGGCGGATAATACCCCACAGCGCGCCTATCACGATAAAGGGGGCAACAATATCCATCACCCAGCAGTAGTAGCCATAGACCAGGTTATGCTCCATCGTGTCTGAGATACCAAAGCCTGAGGCGATTACAATAAAGAAAAAATAATAGAGAACGAACAGGAGAAAACCCCAGACCATGAACAGGTGACCAATGCCACCCCTGTCCCTACGGGTGATGTTCTTGAACTGGCACTGTTGCGCTATGAAATGACCTATTGCCGTCAGTATCCTCTTGATTATATCCCTGAAACCTTCTACTCCCCTCCCCAGTGCCAACAGTCTTAGAAGCTGGTATCCCCTTATGAAGAAGATTCCAGCGGCAATTGCCGTCAAGCCCCAGAACAACGCAAATCCAGCAGCTCCTAAATCACTCACCGGGTTCATAACGAATATCCTCCTTAGCTATACACTCGAACACAAACCTGTTACCTGGACAGTACAAACCGCCTATGTCAAAGCTGGCAGGCAATATCCGCCCCGCATACTAGTGCCCTTTTTGGGCATGCAGTTCCTTGAGACGCCTGGTAATAGCAGGCACCACCTGGAAAACGTCACCCTCTATCCCGTAGGTGGCTACCTCAAAAATCGGGGCTTGCTTATCCCGGTTAATAGCAATAATCACGTCCGAATCCTGCATACCTACCAGGTGCTGGATAGCACCGCTGATACCGCAGGCAATATATATCTTGGGCCTCACTGTCTTGCCTGTCTGGCCAACCTGCCGCTCCACCGGCATCCAGCCAGCCTCCACCGCACTGCGTGAAGAACCTATCACACCACCCAACTCATCAGCCAGTTCCTGCAGAATTTGGAAATTCTCTTTAGACTGCATACCACGGCCGCCAGAGACTATCACATCAGCGGCTTCTACATTTACTTCTTCGGCACCAGGTTTACGGGTATCAATGACCTCAACCACCTTAACGCCAATATCCTCTTCCTCAATGGCAGAGGACTCGCGGATAATCTCACCCTTGCTGTCATCATCCCTCTCTGGCATCGGCATCACGTGTGGCCTCACCGTAGACATCTGCGGCCTGGTGCGCTCGGTCTTAATGGTAGCCATGATATTGCCGCCAAAGGCAGGACGCGTCTGTAACAAAAACCTGCCCTCATCAATAGTCAGGCCGGTACAATCTGCGGTGAGCCCTGTCATCAGCTCTGTAGCCACGGAACCAGCTAAATCCCTGCCCAGGCCAGTAGCCCCCACCAGCACGATTTCCGGCTTGTATTTCTCTATCAAATAACAAATGGCTTTATAATAAGGCTCAGTACGGTAATAGTGAAATATCGGGCTATCCATCAGGTAGACCTTAGAAGCCCCGTAGGCGAACGACTCCTGAGACAGGTGCTCCACCTTATCACCGATGACCATAGCGCAAAGTTCCACATCCAGGGTCTTGGCCAGCTCAGCACCTACACCAAGCAATTCCCAGGAAACCGTAGCCGGCTGTCCATCGGTCTGCTCCACGAAGACCCACACACCCTTGTATTCCTTCAGCCTGGCAGCTATCCTGGCCTCTTCCTCTCTCTCCGCTTCCTCTTCAGGTTCGACTTCAACTGTGACTGCCCCCTCAGCTTCAGCCTGTCTGGCAAGTTCATCAAGAATCTTTTGCTGCTCGGGGGTAAAGAATATCTCAATGGCATCGGCCGGGCACACCTTGATACATCGACGGCATCCGGTGCACTTCTCTAAATCGAAGATTGGCTCGCCATTATCATTCATCTCTATCGCATCAGCACGGCAATCGCTCTGGCAGCGGGCGCCGCAGGCAATACACTTGCCCGGTAGTAAACGGGCTTTACCCAGGGGCTTCTTTACCTTTTTCTTCTTTTTCTCTTCTGCCATATCCGGCTCCCTTTACTTATTCTGCTTCATGCCAGCTATACGGAAATGATATCTTTCTCAATGAGGGTATCCAGTAACAAATGGGCAGCTTCCTCCGGTTTATTGAGTCCATCCCCTATTATCTCCCCCTTGGGTCTTTCCGGCGAGAAGATTCTGCGTACCTGGGTCGGAGAACCCCTCAGCCCAATAGCTTCCTCAGATAGCTGCATCACCTTGTTGTCCCACAATATCACCTCCGCCTCCTCAGCTATCAACCGCATGGGTACTGTTGGATATCGAGGGTGATTAATCTCCCGTACCACTGTAATCAAGGCCGGTAATGGTGCCTCCACTATCTCATAGCGCCCTTCCAGTTTGCGCCTGACCCTTACCTTTCTTGCCTCCATATCTACATTCTGAACCTGGTCAACCAGGGTCAGTTGCGAGTATTTCAGACGGGTAGCAATGCCTGGTCCCACCTGCGCCGTATCGCCATCAATGGTCTGCCTGCCACAAATCACCACGGCCAGCTCTTCCTTCTCGGCAAGCCGCCTGATAGCCTCGGCCAATACCTTGCTGGTAGCCAGGGTATCAGCCCCACCGAAGACGCGGTCGCTCAAAAGTATCACTTCGTCCGCTCCCAGTGCCAGGGCCTTTCTCAAGGTAACCTCAGTATTGGGCGGCCCCATAGAAATTGCCGCCACCCGAAACCCGTATTTGTCTTTAAGCCGCAGGCTCTCTTCCAGAGTATGCGTATCAAACGGATTGACAATAAACGGCACACCTTCTCTAACTAGTGTGCCGGTATCAGGGTCAATTTTAACCTGCGTGGTATCCGGGACCTGTTTGATACATGCAACAACTAGCATTCCATTCCCTCTCCTTTCTACTTCATTCTACTCGAGTCTGATGAGGAAACTGCGTCACGAAACTCGTAGTAACCAATCAAATTAGCCAGGGCTTTCGCAGCACGCTCCAGAGTCAGATAAACTGGTAGCCCTTCACTAATAAAGTAATCGCGGGTATTTCGCCGTGCACCTTCAAACTGCAGTGCATCAGCGCCAATAGCTTCCACTGGCAGCACCATTATCACGGGCTTACCAAATCTCTTTTTCATATCAACCGGAACCTCGGCTATCTCTCCGGAAGAGTATCCAGGCATCTGCATCCTGTCCTGAAACAGGTCCGTTATCCGGGCTAATTCCAGTTCGCTCACAATAACTGTATCCACAACCCCCTCATTGAGCACTGTCTCCAGAACTGCCCGGAGCATGGGAGGAGGCGGGAAAGGACCGCCCACATCTACCGGATTTCTAACGCCGGCTCCTGCCGGGGGTACTATTGACGCTAGCTTCCCCTGAAGCTCAGCAGAAAACAGAGGCACTGAAAGACCTGCCCTCTCGCAGGCATCAGCCGCAGCCACACCTATCCCACCGCCACCACCTACAACGCAGACCCTCCGACCCCGGTGCGGAGGCAGATGCAGGAAAGCAATAGTAGTATCAAGAAGCTCCTCCAGGCTATTCACCCGAATAGCACCGCTCTGCCTGAAAGCGGCATCCCAGATTGCCTCGTCGCCACTCAAGGAGGCAGTATGAGAGTGAGCCGCTCTAGCGCCGCCCCGGGTAAACCCTCCTTTCCAGAGTATCACCGGCTTAGTCTGACAAACCTCTTGAAGCAGTTTGAAAAATCTGGGGCCGTCCCTGACGCCCTCCATATAACCGGTGATGATTTTGGTCTCCGGGTCCTGGTAAAGATACTCCACAAGGTCGCACTCATTCACATCGCAGGCATTCCCGTAGCTGATAATCTTGCTGAACTTGATTCCCCAGCCGCTAGCCCGACGCGGAACCCTGATAGCATACCCGCCGCTCTGGCTGATAAACCCTACTGGTCCGCTTTCCTTGGGCAAGTTCGCACCAGGCAGAATAGTAAGCCCACCGTCAGGACAGTAGATACCAAAACAGTTGGGGCCAACGATACGAATCCCCCTGGAAGCTGTCCTGGCTACCTCCTCTTCCAGCCTTTTACCTTCTTCACCAGCCTCGCTGAAGCCGGCGCTGAGTATCTGCGCAGCCTTTATCCCTTTGGCCAGGCACTCCTCAATAACCTCGGGAACAGCCCGTGCTGGAACAGCGATAGAAGCAAGGTCAACTGGCCCCGGGATATCACCTACTCGGGCATATGTTTCCAGCCCCAAGACCTCGCTCTCCTGTGGGTTTACCGCGTACAGCTTGCCTCCGTAGCCAAACGAGAGCAATACCCCCAGAAACCTTCCCCCAAATTTCCGTACATTAGCTGAAGCCCCTATCACAGCATGCGACTTCGGGTAGAACATAGGGGCAAATTCCTCTAATCTATTACCAGACACAACGTCCTTTCTTAAAAATTAGTGGAAATCGCCAGACAACGAGCAGTTATCAGAACATTTAATAAACACCTCCTAGATAATAACCCCAAGGGACTAGTCTAGTCAATCATTAGTAAATATAAAAACCAACATCTAATCCGACTCTTTGAACTCACGGGCACGTGCTTTCTATCCAGAAAAGGCATCAATTCACAGTAACATTTAGGTTGACATTTACACACCTCTCATCTAAACTCAAGGTGTAAGAGCTTCTTTAAATCATCCCTATTTTCTAACAGAGGAGGACAACTAGTGTTCAGGTTTCATCTTATTCCCCGGGAGGAGAAGTTCTTTGAGCTCTTCGAGGAGGGCGCCCACAATATTGTAGAAGCCGCCCAGATATTGAAAGAGCTGATTTATACCTGGGAGAATATTGAACCAAAGGTAGCGGAAGTAAAGGAGCTGGAACACAAAGGGGACAATATTACGCATGAGATAATAGCACGACTGCATCGTACCTTTGTCACTCCTTTTGACCGGGAGGATATAGCTTTACTGACCAAAAGCCTGGACGATGTCATGGATTTTATTGACTCGGTGGCCGGTACCATGCTCCTCTATAAAGTTGGCCGTCCCGGCAAGAGGGCTAAGGAGCTGGCTGATATCATAATCCAGGCGACAGTTGAAGTAGAAAAGGCGGTGCTTGACCTGAGGCACCGGAAAAAGTTAAAGCAGATTCTCGACCGTTGCGTGGAGATCAACCGGCTGGAGAATGCCGCGGACGTAGTCTACCGTGCTGCCGTAGCTGAACTTTTTGAGGACTCTACAGATATGGCACATGTCATCAAGTGGCGTGAAATTTATGAGCACATGGAGAGTGCTACTGATAGGTGTGAGGATGTGGCTAATGTTCTTGAAGGGGTAGCTCTCAAGAATGCCTGATGCCTCTCTCGGTCTCTTTCTCTTTATTGTTATTCTGGCTATTGGTTTCGGCGTAGTTAACGGTTTCAACGATGCCGCTAATGCCATCGCTGCGCCCGTTGGCAGCCGCTCAATTTCCCTCAGAAACGCCATAATACTCGCCGCCATTTTCAATCTCGCTGGTGCCGCTACGGGCCTCGAAGTTGCCAGAACCATTGGGGA
>CAZXWQ010000068.1:0-6509 GCA_964644545.1 uncultured Dehalococcoidales bacterium
AAAAATGGAATGAAAGGAGACAAGCTTGTAATAGAGAAAGGACATGTTAAGGCGGCGCGTCAGACAGCTGAGTTGCTTCTTCCGAAAATTACGAGTACCCGGGGCAGGTATGTAATTACGATTGCAGGTGAATCTGGTAGCGGGAAGTCAGAAATTGCAGCAGTTCTGTCCGATATACTCTCCCAGAGGGACATTAAAAGCGTCATTCTCCAGCAGGACGACTACTTCGTTTACCCACCGAAAACTAATGCTGAGATGCGGAGAAAAGACATAAGTCATGTTGGTTTATCTGAAGTTCGTCTTGTGTTGCTTGACCATAATCTTAAAGACATCGTAGAAGGCAAGAGTGAAATTGTCAAACCTCTGGTAATCTTCGACGAGGACCGAATCACGGAGGAAACGCTCAAACTTAAAGGTATCAAAGTGGTCATAGTCGAGGGGACATATACTACCACTCTGAAGAATGCTCACCAGCATATTTTCATTGGGCGAACCTATATTGATACTAGAGAGACACGCAGACGCCGGGCCAGAGAAAAGCAAGATGAATTCCTCGAAAAGGTACTTGAGATCGAGCACAGCATCATATCATCCCAGAAGGACCAGGCTGATATTATTGTAACCGCTGATTTTGAAGTGAGGAAGAATGAGGCAGCAAAGAAACAGTAAGCTAAAAAACATCTGCATGTTGAGCACACATGGGTATTTTGACCCGGTCCCTCAACTTGGGCAGACTGACACCGGCGGACAGGTTGTCTATGTACTGCAGTTAGCAAAGGCACTCGCCGCACACGATATAAAAGTCGACATCTACACACGATGGTTTGACCCCTCTAAGCAGCAAATTGACCCTGTACCAGGCTGCCCTGATGTTAGAGTCATTCGGATACAGGGCGGACCATGGAAATTCATTGCCAAAGAGGAGATCTATGACATTCTGCCGGAACTGACGAAAAACATGACAGCCTTCATCCGGCAAAACGAAATCCATTATGCTCTCTTCCACGGCCATTACGTTGATGCGGGAATTGTAACTCTGGACGTAGCCAGGGCATTTGATAAACCGGCTTTCTTCACCGCCCACTCCCTGGGAGCATGGAAGCGTGAACAGATGGGTGGTAAACCTGATGAGATGGACAGGAAGTATAAATTCAGTAAACGGGTATCAGAAGAACTGCGTATCTTCAGAGCGGTAAGGGCACAAACAGTCACCACCGATATCCAGAAGGAGAAGCTGGAACAGTTGTACGGGTTTACATCAAGCAATATTGCCGTTATCCCGGCAGGGGTGGATATTAATACTTACCGCCTTCTCAGGCCCGAGGAAAGAAGGCTGGAAACCGGCCTCCCTGATAGGTATATCCTCTGCCTGAGCCGGATTGACTCCAACAAGGGTCATGACCTTTTACTCAATGCTTTTGATGTCGTCAGAAGGTCAATCCCAGAGGTTCATCTTGTCATTGGGGGCGGATCACCTAAGCCACGGCAGACGGAGCTGGAGGTTCTGTCCACGGTACAGAAAATCATAGACCAGAGCGATATGAGCAGCAGGGTGCATATCGTGGGCTATATCCCGGATGAGCTCCTTGCTGCATCCTTTCAGCAGGCGGAACTGTTCGTACTGCCGTCGATTTTCGAGCCATTCGGTATGACTGCATTGGAGGCTATGGCTTGTGGTACACCAGTTATTGGGTCTAAACTCGGCGGCATCAGGGAGGTAATCTCCTCAGGAGAGGATGGCTTGTTAATAGACCCCGCTAATAAGGGTGAATTTGCTGATGCTATTATCATGCTATTGAAAGACCAGAAGCTGCTTGAGAGCATGGGACAACGGGCTTGCAAGAATGTCCGTAAATACTTTAGCTGGGATGCCATTGCTGGGCGGCATATCGAGTTCTACGATAAATACATAAGTACGTAGCCATACAGCCAGGCTCACTGCCTGCAAAGAATCACCTTAGCGACAGGCTTAATTAGCGAGAAAGAATGAACAAGGAATACAGGATAACATGAAAATTGCATATGTAGTAGGAATGGCTTTGGGAGAACTCGCCCAGGCAAAGGCAGTTGCCTTTTATGCCAGAAAGAATGGTGACCAGAATATCTTCATAGCCAAGGAACCTAGATTAATTTCATCAATAGAAGGTGATGGTTTTAAAGTAATACCTACGAGAGATACTTCAACAACGAGAAAGATAGTAAAGCAAATAGGTCCGGATGTTCTATTCCTGTGCAACTCCAAAAGTGTTTCTATTTCCGACGACCCAATTCTAGATGAGCCTCCACTTCCGCCTGAGCCACTAATCTGTTCGCTGGATTCAAATTGGCTTTTTTCACGAGACAGAAGAGCCTTTTCCATAACACCTACCTGGATTGACAGAATATACGTAGTTATGCCATCAGAGGTCTATCAGATGGGTTTGATAGAGAATGGTGGACACTACAAAATCCCGAAGATATTTAGAGAAAAGATTCACTGCCCGGGATTTGTGCCATCGGGAAAGAGGATTACCGCTGCAGCCAGGGGAAGAACCAGAAATAACCTGAAAATAAAGGAGAATGAAAAGCTAATCTTCGTCTACTTTGGCTTTTTGGAAGAAGTCCTTGCTCCAGTATTTTTCCCTGTATTAAGAGACGTTGTATATCAATTTAGACAGAACAATAAAAATATAAGAGTGTTATTTAAGGGTAAATACAGTTTCCAGGAGAAATGGGTGATTCAGCGGGACTGGTTTAAAACAGAAAACGAATTTAATACTCATATGGCAAGTGCTGATTTGATTATACAGCACCACGGACTGGGAACATTGCCAAAGGCTATACACAATCAAGTGCCAGCTATCTGCCTGGTCCCGGAGATTGGAAAAGATATACCATATTACAAACATTCTGAATTCTACGAAGTCGAGCCATTCAGAAGGCTGAATTTGTGTGAGACCTTACCATGCAATATTTCTTCGAAAAGCTCAAATAAATGTATGCATTTCTTCTTAAGTGAGCCGGAAAGGTGCCCGATAAGCGATATTTCTATTTCTGCTAAGAAGCTAAAGGAACTTCTAACTAATCTTCTGTATGACAAAGGTAAGATAGAAAGTATACAGGATGCTCAAGGAAGACATTTCGAAAACGGAGAGAAGAATATATATAAAGATTTAATTGACTCACTAAAGGGCATGGGGAAGAGTTAGTTTTGAAGGGGCGAAGCCCCTTTAATATAGCTATCATATACGTTGCGTTTTATGGTGCATTACCGCACTACAATATTAACCAGCTTGCCGGGGACGTATATTTTCTTGAGTATCTCTTTGCCCTCCAGGTATGACTGCACCCGCTGGCTTTCGAGGGCGACCTGTTGAGCCTCAGCTTCAATGATAGATGCCGGGACGTTAATCCGGTCACGGAGCTTACCGTTCACCTGAACTACCAGGGTTATCTCATCTTCTTTGGCCAGTTCCTCGTCCCAGTTTGGCCAGCTCTGGTTGTGAATGCTGTAGTCGTGCCCTGTCCTCTGCCATAGTTCCTCAGCGATATGGGGGGCAGTTGGTGCCAGAAGCAGGAGCAGGGAATCTATGGCTTCGTTCCAGGCTGAACCGGTAACGTGACCGGCTTCCCTTGTCTTTGCCAGATAGTTGCTGAGTTCCATAAGTGCAGCGACCATAGTATTGAATCGCAGCCTTTCGAGGTCGCCGGTTACCTTTCTGATTGTCTGGTGGGTAGTACGAGCCAGCTCCCGCTCTGCTTCTTCCCTGTTGATAGAAGCGACTTGCTCATTATGATGATATCCGTTCAGAACCAGGTTCCATACCCGGTTAAGCCAGCGGCTTATGCCACTGATACCGCTGTCATCCCACTCACCGCCCTGCTCCCAGGGGCCGAGGAACATGAAATAGGCTCGCACTGCGTCCACTCCCAGCTCAATAACATACTCATCAGGAGTAATGACGTTGCCCCGTGATTTACTCATCTTTCGCTTCTCAGCAATAATAAAGCCCTGGTTGAACAAGCGGGTAAACGGTTCACCAAAATCAAGCAGACCGATATCCCGGAGTGCCATGGTGAAGAAGCGGGCGTAGAGAAGGTGCATCACAGCGTGCTCGGCACCACCGGTGTAGAGGTCTACCGGTAACCAGTAATCTATCTTATCGGGGTCAAAGACGGCGGTATCCAGATGGGGGCTGGCATAGCGCAGGAAGTACCACGAGGAGCAGACAAAGGTATCCATAGTATCTGTCTCGCGCCTGGCGGGTAAAGAGCACTTTGGGCAGGTGGTATTGACGAAGCCTTCATGGTATTTCAACGGGGATTCCCCGGTGGGCTTGAACCTGGCGTCTTCAGGCAGGTGGACGGGCAGGTCTTCCTCGGGGACGGGGACAAGGCCACACTTCTCGCAGTAAATCATGGGTATTGGTGCTCCCCAATATCGCTGGCGGGAGATGAGCCAATCGCGGATGCGATAAGTTATGGTACGCTTTCCCCAGCCCTTTTCCTCAAGGTAATCGGAAACAGCCTCTTTACCCTGCTGGTTGGGAAGGCCGTTGAACTGTGCCGAGTTCACCATGGCGCCTTCTTCAATATATGCCTCTGCTAGCTCCTCTCCCTGCCATCCCGGTGGCGCTATAACTACTCTAATGGGGATGTTATACTTCGTGGCAAAGGCGAAATCGCGCTCATCGTGGGCGGGTACGCCCATTACGCATCCGGTGCCGTAGCTCAGGAGCACGTAGTCAGCAATCCAGATAGGGACCTTTTCCCCGTTGAGCCTGTTTGTTACATAAGACCCGATAAAAACCCCATCCTTTTCTTTCTCTGTAGATAGCCGCTCTATCTCTGTCTGCTGTCGTGACCGGGTGATATAGTCTTCAACCTCAGCCCTTTTCTCAGGTGTGGTAAGCCCAGGCACCAGCGGGTGTTCGGGAGCCAGGACCATAAAGGTAACGCCGTAGGTAGTATCGGGGCGGGTGGTAAATACCCTGATTTCCTTTTCATCCACGCCGGGGTGGTCGAGTGCGAAGGAAATATCCGTGCCTTCACTCCGCCCTATCCAGTTCCTCTGCATTATCTTTATCCGCTCCGGCCAGTCAATGCCCTGGTACTCTGTGAGTTCGTCGGCGTACCTGGTGATACGGAAGAACCACTGCTCAAGGTCGCGGTGGATAACGGTAGTGTCACAGCGCTCGCACAAGCCGTTGATGACCTGCTCGTTGGCCAATACTGTCTGACATTTGGGACACCAGTTAACCGGGGCTTTGCCGCGATAAGCCAGGTCATGGTGATATAGCTGTAAGAAGAGCCACTGTGTCCATTTGTAGTAATCGGGCATACAGGTATTGACCTCGCGGCTCCAGTCGTAAATAGCACCGATGCTCTTGAGCTGGCGGCGCATGTTGTCTATACTCTGCATCGTCCAGGTGTGAGGGTGAATACCCCGGTTGATAGCCGCATTCTCAGCATTAAGACCGAAGGAATCGAAGCCCATCGGGTGAAGCACGTTGTAACCCTGCATCCGTTTGAACCTGGCCCGCACATCTGAGGGGGCCATGGTATACCAGTGCCCGATATGCAGGTCGCCCGAGGTATAGGGGAACATGGTCAGGGCGTAGTATTTGGGCTTGGGACTGTCCTCGGTGACCTCATAGAGCCTGTCATCAGCCCATTTCTGCTGCCACTTCTTTTCTATTTCCTGCGGATTGTATTTGGCTACCATTTTTCGTTCCTATCTAGACAAAAGCCATACCGCCATCAATATATAGGGTCTGGCCGGTAATATTCCTGGCGTCTTCAGAGGCAAAAAAGACGACGGCACGACCGATATCCTCTGGGGTCTGCTCTCTTCCCAAAGGGACCTGAGAGACGAGAGCGGTATCGAAGAACTCGCGAGGCTTCATGATTTCCGCCCCCGGTATGAACTGGGATAGTACAGAAGCCCCTCTCTCCCACAGTGGTGTATAAAGCACGCCGGGACAGATGCAGTTGACATTAATGTTATCAGCAGCCAGGTCCCTGGCCAGTATCCGGGAGTAGTGGACAATGCCAGCCTTGACAGTGGCATAGCATACCAGCTGAGACGAAGCCGTCCCGGCGCTGGCAGAAGAAATATTTACTATCTTGCCGCTCTTCTGCTTGATAAGATGGGGTACCACCACCCGGGACATCAGCACCTGTGTTTTGAGATTGAGTTCGTACAAATGATCCCACTCTTCTCCAGTACGGTCAGTAACGCGGAGGCCAGTAGCTCCTTCGAGGTCTTCGGTTGGGTAGCCACCGACATTATTGACCAGGACGTCTATCCTGCCGAAGAAGTCGAGAATGTCCTGGACGGCCTTTACCACCCTGTCATTATCAGTGATATCGGCCTCTATGGCAAGTGTTCTTCGCCCTGGTGCTTTGACTTCGTTGGCGATCTTTGTGGCGTTAGCGCCGTTGATGTCTATGATGGCGATATCTGCCCCCTCTTCGGCGAGACAACGGACGATACCCTCGCCAATTCCCTGCCCACCGCCGGTTACAAT
>CAZXWQ010000068.1:6609-8060 GCA_964644545.1 uncultured Dehalococcoidales bacterium
GATAATTGTAGCAGTAAAGCGTAGGGTGTGCAATGGGGAGGATGCCAACAGCACCTTGCTATAGCCAGTGGGGCAGTGCATGATGTATTTTGCAGGTCACTAGTCGGCGAAGAAGCTGGCTATCCAGCCGGGCCGGTCAGGGGTATTACCCTGCTCCAGCATCTCCTGCCACTTCTCATCGGTGAGCCGGTCATCCATCGGGTGCTTGAACTCGTAGTAGCTGAGGACCGGTCCCGCCCCGACAAGGATTCTGCCATCGGGGAGCTTGTAGGCTGCCAGTATCAGGTCAACGTAACCGACCCCTTCCTCCAGGACCTGCCTGGGTGGGTTGGTATCGGTGTGGACGTCAGCGACGATGGTCGTTTCTTTCCCCTCTGCCTCGACGCCGGCGATTATCGACTCTAGCTGCTTGCCGAAGTTCCTGATGAACTCGTAGTCTGCCTCAGTCAGTTCCTTGTTCTCCAGCTCGTCTCTGGAAATATCAATCAGACGCCTGAGGATTCGCTCCAGGTCCTCAAGGCGGGAGCTCTCCTCGTCACTGAGTGCATTAAGCTGAGACAGACCCTTTCTGGTCATGCTGGTGAGAGCCAGCATTCGTGAGTAGAACTCGGGGGCAGGCTCAACGTAGCCGACCACTGGTTTGGGAGGCATTGGTGCTGACTTAAGTGTGGGGGTATAGCTCTGCTTGGCATAAAGGATGGTATCATGCCGCAGTTCAGCCCAGGATGCCAGAGCGGTTTGTAGTGACCTGTCCTGCCATGCCTCGGTTTGCATGAAGATAGGATAGCCTTCGCCGAAGTCCACGAGGAGAGGCTCTAACGCGTACAGCCATGCCCAGTACAGATTGCGGTTCCAATCGGCGACATCAAATTCATTGAACTGTTTCCTTAGCTCGGCCAGTTGCTTATCGTAGCTGGTATCTTTACCCTCGTATTCAGTGTCGCCCTCTTCTTCCAGTATTTCGTATGCCCTCTCCGAACCCAAAACAGCCATCACATCCAATCCCCTGGGGAAAGCCCGGGCCGGTCCGGCAGCAGTCATCTTCATGGTGAAGGGCTGGCCATCACCAGCGTACATACCCACCGCCGGGGAGACCAGGTTCTGGAACATGTAGGAGTCGGGGATGAACCTCTGCCCCATGAACCGCATGCCCTTGGTCTTAGCCAGGCACTCATAGAGCTTTTCTCTGGAAATCGGGGGATAAATAACGCAGATGCCCGACCCACCATAGATTTCCGGGTTTCTCAATTGAGCCAGCTCTGCCTTGAGAGCAAGCAGCTTCTCATCGTCAGCAAGCAGACCGGTATCAAACTCGGTACCGAAGACCTTCTCGATAGCGCCAAGGTACTCATAGGGGGTCAGGTCATCGGCGGTACCGACAAAGAATGCCGTTACTGAATAAATGCGGTCCCATATATTCTGGGCAGTGCCATCGTTCACCTTAACACCGG
>CAZXWQ010000069.1:0-3076 GCA_964644545.1 uncultured Dehalococcoidales bacterium
TATATATAGGGTAGAGTGTATATTAAACCACAATATATAGTATTTGTCAAGCCCCAAAGAGTTCCCCTAATCCGTGAGTCCAGATTCAAAAAGCTCACCTTGCTGGTGCTGACATGGGATTCACTGATTTTCATGTCATTGCGAGCGAAGCGAAGCAATCCCGCCTCCATTTTAAGAGATTGCCACGTCGCCCTTCAAGGAAGGTCTCCTCGCAATGACAGTTGGGGGTTCCCCCTCAGAGAATTCACGGATTAAGGGGCTATATTATCGATAAAATAACAAGAAGGGTTAGCGCATAAAAAGACCGACCAACCGGGTGATAGCTAAATTTGGGTAAAACGGGCTACTTGCAAAATGTACCCGAAGGCCACGATACGAGACAAGGCTGCAAGGTTTTACAACCCTACAGCCTTGCCCCAACCGCTTTATAATAGGAGGCCTAACTATCTTACTGAAATAGAGGTTGCTGTGCCGGAGTTTTACCGGGCTTGGTTGATTGCGTTGTTGTTGACAAGCGCCTCTGATTGTATAGCGGGCGACGTAGAAAAGTGGGAATATCTAGCTGGTCTTCACTTTTCCAATTCTTAAGGAATTCAGCAATATCATCATCAATATTACTGCCTGGCACCTGTGTTTTAGAAGTAAACCCAGTAGCAATCAGGGTAATCCTTATGTCCTTATCCATTGTCGGGTCATTAACCACGCCAAAAATGATATTAGCCTCGGGGTCTACCGCCTCCTTGATTACATCAGCTGCCTCATTGACCTCAAATAGGGTCAGGCTTTCATCGCCAACCACATTGAATAGTACCCCTCTAGACCCTGCAACGGAAACATCCAGCAAGGGACTGGCTAAGGCTTCCTTGGCTGCCTCTACAGCCCGATTTTGGCCCGAAGCCCTGCCTATTGACATCCAGGCCGGGCCAGCATCCTTCATTACTGTCTTAACATCCGCAAAATCAAGGTTAATCATCCCGGGAACAGTGATAACCTGTGCAATAGCCTGAACGCCATGGCTGAGGACATCATCAGCTAGCTTGAAGGCATAATCTACGCCCGTCTTCTGGTCGCAGAGCTCCAGCAGACGGTCATTGGGGATGATAATAAGGGTATCAACCACACTATCTAGCAGGCGGGCAATGCCCTCATTAGCCACCTGAGCACGATGCGTACCTTCAAAGCCAAAAGGTCTGGTAACCACAGCAATGGTTAGAGCGCCACTCTGCATAGCTACATCAGCCACAACTGGGGCAGCCCCGGTCCCGGTACCACCACCCATACCCGCGGTGACAAATACCATGTCAGCTCCCCCAATGAACTCCTTGATTTCATCCTTGCTCTCCTCAGCCGCCCTTTGGCCCTGTAGGTGGTCACCCCCGACTCCCAGTCCCCTGACAAGCTTTTCCCCAAGCTGTACTCGAACCGGTGCTTCGGTAACCGCCAGGGCCTGGGCATCGGTGTTCACAGCAACGAACTCGACTCCTTCAATACCGTCCCTGACCATTCTGGTTATCGCATTACAGCCACCACCACCCAGCCCAATAACCTTGATTTTAACCGGATTAGATGAGAAGCTTGTTCTTGCCATCTTCTCCTCCTTTCTTTACCTATGAATCGATGGCAACCGCCTATCGAAACACTTGCTTTATTCGTGATACTAGATGTCGCAGACCGGCACCGAACCGGTAGGACTTCCAGGTCTTGGTACCCTTGGGTTTCAGCCCCCACAGTAACAGGCCAACACTCGTCGCAAACGCCGGATTGTGAAGAACATCAGTGATTCCATATATATTGACAGGAGTGCCCACCCGTACCGGGAGCCTCAGTAAATCACGACCCAGAGCATCAATACCAGAAAGATTTGAGGTACCGCCGGTGAGCACTAGGCCGGCAGGAACCAGTGTCTCATACTCAGAGCGCGGCAATTCAAGCAACACCAGCCTCAGGATTTCCTCTATCCGTGCCTTAATAATATCGCACAGGCCCTGATAAGAAACACTGTGCCCATTTTCTGATATTGCACCGGTATCTGTTTTACCCTCGTAGACCGGCATAACACTGCCGTATATCTTCTTCATCTCCTCAGCTACCTCAAACGGTAGCCCCAAACCAATAGCAATATCTCTGGTGAGCTGATAGCCCGCTACTGGTAATATGGCACTATGCCAGATACTTCCGTCTTTAAATACGGAAATATCTGTTGTTCCGCCACCTATGTCAGCCAGCATCACGCCTACCTGTTTTTCGTCCTCGCTTAACACTGCCTCACTGCTGGCTATCGGTTCAAAAACGAGGTCTTCAATATCTACCCCGATACCACGAATGCACTTTACCAGGTTTTGTACGGAAGATATGGCGGCAGTAATAACATGCGTCTCCACATCCAACCTGAAACCGTGCATTCCTACCGGATTCTTCACCCCCTCCTGGCCATCAACAGCGTAACCCCGTGGGATAACGTGCAGCATTCTTTCCTCGGCGGGAACCTTAAGACTTTGGGCGGATTGAAGCACTCGCCTCAAGTCATCCGTGCGTACCAATCGGTCACCTCGAGAAATAGCTACAACCCCCCGGTTATTCCGGGCGCTTATATGCCTGCCGGTCACACCCACATAAGCAGACTCCACCTTGTAGCCACTGGCCTGCTCCGCCTTTCTCACTGACTCCCGGATAGACTCTTTGGCTTCATTGATGTTGACCACCAGCCCCTTGTGTAATCCTCGAGACGGGGTAAGACCTACACCCGCGACTCGCATGATTCCTCCATCATTTACCTCAGAGACGATGGTGCATACCTTGGTAGTGCCAACATCAATAGCAGATAAAGTATTCCATCTACTCATTTAACCCTCCTTACTAGACTATATGCGTTGCAGTCCTCTATGCTGATATTACTTTTCACATTTGCCAGCCTCCTTATCATACGGTCTCCAAAAAGTTCGTCCTACTTAGGGTGCTGAGAAGGCTATTCTGAGCTTTTTCAGCATGGATGGTCTCCTCCAGCCATTAGCCTTTATTTCTACTGATGACCCCAACACCTCAGCAATCCTACTCTGCTCATCCTGATTAATAATGC
>CAZXWQ010000069.1:3176-6586 GCA_964644545.1 uncultured Dehalococcoidales bacterium
AGAATGGTAGCTTATTACCACCAGCCTGCCCCCGGACCCCAGAAGGTTAAGCGCCTGGTTCAGAGCTGCTTCCAGGTTCTCGAGCTCATGGTTCACTACAATACGTAGCGCCTGAAAAGTCTTGGTAGCCGGATGGATTTTGCCCCTCCTGCCCCCAGCAGCCTGCTCTACTGTTCGAGCTAAATGAAGCGTTGTCTTAATCGGGCGCTCCTGCACAATGCAGCGAGCAATCCTACGACTGCTCACTTCCTCACCATATGTTCTCAGCAGGCGCGCCAGTTCACCCTCAGTGTACTGGTTAACAATATCCTCAGCAGTAACCTCCTGGTCAGGACTCAATCGCATATCTAATACTGCCTCCCGTTGAAAGCTGAAACCGCGAACATCACCATTAAGCTGGAAGGATGAGAGCCCCAGGTCAAATAAAATACCGTGTACCGGGTAGAAATCATATTTATAGCAAATAGATTGCAGGTCGCTAAAGTTTTCATTAATAATAAGGATTGAATCACTGTACGGCTCCAGCCTTACCCGGGCTATTCTCACAGCCTCAGAGTCCGCATCAATACCGAGGAGTTGTCCACCCGGAGAGCCGTGTTCCAAGATAGCCGCCGCATGCCCCCCACCACCAAGGGTGCAATCAATATAACGCCCTCCCGGCTGGACAGCCAGCGCCCTAACAGCCTCCCTAACTAAGACTGATGTGTGGGTAAGTGCTAACATACCCCAGCTCCTTAACGCTGCTCCAGGCTCTCTATAATTTGCCAAGCCTGCTCTCGGCTAGTACCCTTTTCTTCTGCCCACGCCTCTTTGTTCCACAACTCAAAGTAAGTGTTGGCACCAACTACAACAACGTCATCTTCAATCCCGGCATGCTGTCGTAAGGTAACAGGTAAAGCTATTCTCCCCTGTCCATCAATGTTCAGATTAAAGGCAGTGGCAAAAATAGCTCTATTTAACCTTCTTAGTTTGCTTCGCGTTATTGAACCGGTAGTAAGACTATCTGCCAGCTTTTTCCATTCCGGGGGTGTGTAGACATTGATACACCTCTCCACCCCCTGCGACAGGACAAGCCCCTCTTTTAATACTCTTCTAAATCTGGGGGGAACCGGCACCCTGCCCTTGTCATCAATCTTATATTCAAATTCGCCCAGAAACATTTCTTATCTCTTTAGCCATCTTTGTGCTAATTTAAACTTCCTCTTTTTCTCTACCCTTCTCTTCACCCAGACTATATTTGTTTCCATAATCCACCAAATTTCCCCATTATCCCACACAATTCACCATTTGTCAAGACCTTTTTCAATTTATTTTTTATTTTTTATTTTCCTCACGCCTCTTTATGTGTTAAAATATCATTTGTAATACTAAACTAACCTTAAATATCTTTATGAATTTTGCTTTCCTGAAGCATCGCTAGCTCTATTCTCTATATCTTTACAATCAGTAAAAGAGCACGGTTGTGCTTCATATATGCAAACCGCGGAGGATTAATCCAATGCAAATTGATATTTTGACCCTGTTTCCACAGATGTTTCAGAGCCCGTTTAGCACTGGCCTCTTCCAACGCGCTATCGACCGCAACTTAATCAGGGTCAATATTCACAATATCCGGGACCATACTCATGATAAACACCACACTGTCGACGACTATCCCTATGGGGGTGGAGCCGGCATGGTGCTCAAGCCTGAGCCCGTCTTTGAAGCGGTGGAGGCACTGAAATCAGATATATCCCTCGACCAGGGAGATTTACCGATTATTCTACTCACCCCGCAGGGTCGTCTTTTCTCCCAGCAAATTGCCCGGGAGCTATCCGAATTCAGTCACCTGGTTCTCATCTGCGGACACTACGAAGGGATTGATGAGCGGGTGCGCCAGCGCCTGGTTACTGATGAGATTAGTATTGGCGACTATGTACTCAGTGGCGGTGAGCTAGCGGCTATGGTAGTTATTGATACCATCGTCAGGCTCATACCGGGGTTTCTTGGTTCAGAGGCATCACCACTGGATGATTCTCACGCTACCGGATTGCTGGAATACCCTCAATACACCCGCCCCCCGTCGTTTAGAGACTGGTGCGTACCGGAAGTCCTGCTTTCAGGAAATCACGCACAAATTGCTGAGTGGCGTCGTGAGCAGGCTATTACCCGCACCCTGAAACGGCGTCCCGAGCTACTGGATAAAGCAAAGCTATGCTCGAAGGAAAAACAGCTAGTAGAGAGGTTGAAACACCCTCAGTAAATAAAGGGAGTCCTACGAAATGAATATCGCCTCATTAGTTGAAGTTAAACCAAACCCCAATATCCCCACTCTTTCCCCCGGTGACACCGTAAAGGTGAGTGTTAAGGTTGTTGAAGGAGACAAAGAGCGTATCCAGGTATTTCAAGGGGTTGTAATTCGACTCCGAAATAGTGGGGCCGGCTCCAGCTTTACGGTAAGGCGTGTCGCCTACGGGGTCGGTGTGGAGCGTACCTTTCCCCTGCACTCACCACTTATAGATAAGGTAGAGGTAGTACGGCACGGCAAGGTGCGTCGCGCCAAGCTCTACTATCTGCGCGGACTCAGTGCCAGGAAGGCCCGCATCAAGGAAAAGAGAACCGCAAAGGAAAAGAAGCCGAAACAGGACTAAAACAGAGCTACCTCGTGGGGTGTAGGATGAGGTATGCTGAGGTTAGTGTTAATTCGCCAGTAGCCCAACGCAGGGCTTTTAGCTATGCTATACCCCCGGGCTTGAAAGTTGAAGTAGGGCAAGCAGTATGGGTGCCTTTTGGTGAGAAGCTTCTTCAGGGCATCGTTCTGGAGCTGGGTCCTTATCCCGCAGTAGAGGAAACCAGGGAAATAGCCGGTATCATTGACACCCATCCCCTACTATCCCTACCTCATGTGTCGCTGGCTCGCTGGATAAGCGACTACTATTTATCACCCATCTTTGACGCTGTGGCCCTGATGCTGCCACCGGGATTTGAACGCCGGGTAGTTACTTTCGTCTCTCCTGGCTCCCGCGAATATGATGCATCCTCCCTAACCAAACAGCAGGAGCACATACTTGAGCTAGCCAGACAACAGGGTGAAGTCGGTCTCAGGCAGCTGGAAAAGACGTTCGGGAAGAGAAGAGCACAGACCATCATTTCACAACTGGTAAACCGGGGGCTGGCCGTAAGAAGCTATAAACTGGAAAAGGTAAAGGTAAAACCAAAGCAGGTGCCTTACCTGTACCTCAGAGTGAGTGCTACTGAAGCCCGGCAGGAGGCAGCCACGCTCCGTAACAAACAGGCCCACAAACAGGCGGCGCTACTTGACTTTCTAGCTCGGCAACCAGAACCGGTACCCCTGGCTGAAGCCAGGCAGAAGACTAACTGTGACAGAGCAGTCGCTGATGCCCTGGTCAATAAGGGCTTGCTTTCAATTC
>CAZXWQ010000069.1:6686-7979 GCA_964644545.1 uncultured Dehalococcoidales bacterium
TGATGTCGTCATCGGTCCCAGAAGCGCTATTTTTGCCCCGCAACCTGACCTCGGCCTGATAGTCGTTGATGAAGAGCACGAATGGACCTACAAGCAGCAAGACAAATCGCCACGCTATCATGCCCGTGATGTTGCCATAAAATTGGCTGAGCTAACCGGAGCTGTGGTTATTCTGGGCAGTGCTACACCTGACGTGGAGACCTTTTACCATGCTCAAAAGGGCAACTATAACCTGCTCCGGCTCCCCGAGCGAGTTGTCCCTGATGAGCATTCGCCCCTGCCTCAAGTTATGGTGGTAGATTTACGCGAAGAGCTCAAGGCGGGAAACAGGAGCATGTTTAGTCGCTCTCTATCTAAGGCCATAAACAAAGTTATAGCCAGCGGCGAGCAGGCAATTCTATTCCTTAACCGAAGGGGAGCAGCTACTCATGTTCAGTGTCGTAACTGCGGCTTTGTCCTTCGCTGCAACCGCTGTGACGTCCCTCTTACTTATCACTCGGCGGAGGATAGCCTGGTCTGCCACCAGTGCAACAACAGAATACCTGCTCCCCAGATTTGCCCTCAGTGCCTGAGCAGGCGGATAAAGTTTCTCGGTGTTGGTACTCAGAAGTTAGAACAGGAAGCCGGTTACGCTTTCCCGCAGGCCAGATTGCTGCGCTGGGACAGCGATGTTACCCGGCGAAAACATGCCCACCAGGAGATACTGAACAGCTTCCGCTCCCACGAGGCTGATATTCTTATCGGCACACAGATGATAGCCAAGGGGCTGGATTTACCCGGGGTTACCTTAGCAGGTATTATCAGCGCTGATACCGGCTTGAACCTGCCCGACTTCCGGGCCGGGGAGAGAACCTTTCAGCTCCTGAGCCAGGTTGCTGGAAGAGCCGGACGCGGTATTCCGGGTGGAGAGGTTATCATCCAGACGTATTCCCCGGAGCACTATGCCATCCAGACAGCCTCCCAGCATGACTACTCGCTTTTCTACGAAAAGGAAATTACCTACCGACGCCAGCTCCATAACCCTCCCTTCAGCCAGCTGGCCAGCCTTGTCTATACTCACACCAATGATGCTCTCTGCCAGAAGGAGGCAGAAAGAATGAAACACCTCCTTATTGAGGAGAGAGATGCCAAAGGAATATCCGACCTCAGCCTGATTGGTCCAGCGCCGGCATTTATTCACCGCCTGCGGGGCAGGTTCCGCTGGCAACTAATACTCCGCGGCTCAGAGCTATCCGCCTTCCTCTCCCAAATCGCTATCCCCCAGGGCTGGACGGTAGATATTGACCCTGTGGG
>CAZXWQ010000070.1:0-7884 GCA_964644545.1 uncultured Dehalococcoidales bacterium
AAACCCCACCAGTGGCTCATCGAATATTGGAGTACCACTAAAAGCCCGCAGGCGGTTCCCCGGGCTGGAGGATACATAGGCCCTGGCAGCTTCTTCAAGGAACCGGGCTGGATTTGCCTGAAAATGCGCTCCGGTTATCTTATTCATTTAACTTCTGTGGCTATATTAGAACCCCTGCCTGTAGACTGTCAAGAATAGCCACATCAGGGGATATTCAACCAATGACGGCCATACATGGTAAAATGTGGATAGCTGGTATTTCGGTCTCTGAACCTGGAGGGCATAAGTTGTTACTCGAATTGAGAGTCAAGGATGTAGGTATCATCGAGGAGATAAACTGGAGCCTGAGCAAGGGACTTAACGTTATTACGGGTGAGACCGGTGCTGGCAAGTCTCTGGTTGTTGATGCCGTGGACACATTACTGGGAGGGAAAACAGACGAGGAAAGTATTCGCCACGGGGCTGAGGAAGCACAAATTGAGGGCGTTTTCACCCTGCCCAACGATGAGCGCACCTCTGAACTGAGAGATTTCCTCGCCGGGAGAGGCCTGGAAGCTGATGAAGAAACCCTGGTCATAAACTGGGAGCTTCGCCGGCAGGGACGCAGTGTCGCCCGGGTGAATGGACATGCAGTAGCCAGGGGACTCATCCAGCAAATCGGGCGCTGGTTAATTGATGTCCACGGCCAGAGTGAACACCTGTCCCTCCTTGACAAGAGAAGTCACCTCGACATTCTGGATTCCTTTGCTCATACCCTGGACCTGCGGGCTGGCTTCAGTGTTAAAGCCGGGGAGCTGCTCAAGGCAGAGCAGGAACTCAAAGCACTGGTGGAAAACGAAAAAGAGCTTGCCCGCCGCCAGGAGTTTTTACGCTTCCAGACAGGTGAGATAGCTCAGGCTAAGCTGCGAGAAGGCGAGGAAGAAGAGCTTGAGAGAGAACGAAATATAATTTCCTCCTGTGAGAAGCTAAAAACACTCTCCTACGAAGCCTACCAGGTTCTTTTGGGAGAGGATACCTCAGGTACTTCGGCTTCAGCTAGAGACCGGTTGAATGAAGCAATACGAATAATGAAGAAGCTCGCCGAGCTTGACCCCGCACAAAAACATCAGCTGGACTTCCTTGAGGAGACCCTGTATGGCCTGGAGGAAACAGCACAGGATATCCGCTCCTACAGTGATAAACTGGAGTACGACCCGGAGCGGCTCGAAGAAATAGAATCACGATTGGAGTTCATCAGGAATCTCAAGAGGAAATACGGGCAGACTATCACCGAGGTTCTGGATTACCTGGCAAAGGCGGAAGAAGAGTTGGAAGGCCTTTCACATTCCTCCGAAGAACTCACTCGACTCGCGGAAATATGTTCCCATCTCCGGGAAGAAATGGGCAAATTAGCCTGTGAGCTTTCCGGAGCACGCGCCCGGGCGTCAGAGAAATTGGTAGCCGAAGTTAAGAAAGAGCTTCAAGACCTGAACATGTCCCAGGTCGAGTTTGAAGTAGCTCTTAATCAGCTTCGAGATGAAGAGGGAATCCCCTTGCCCAACGGCGAGAGATATGCCTTCAACAGCGGGGGTATTGACGACGTGGAATTCATCGCTTCAACCAACCCCGGGGAGCCGCTTAAACCCCTGGCTAGAATTGCCTCCACCGGTGAAGTCTCGCGCTTTATGCTCGCCCTCAAAGGGGTCCTCTCTGAAGCCGATAACATCCCGGTGCTTGTCTTCGACGAAATCGACATTGGTATTGGCGGCAGGAGCGGAGACATAATTGGTCGGAAGCTCTGTACCCTGTCCCGGAACCACCAGACCATCTGCATTACGCATCTACCACAGATAGCAGCCTACGCCGACGCCCATTACCGGGTTCACAAGGAGGTCTCCGGCACCCGCACTCTGAGCAGGCTCAAAGTACTCGAAGACGATTCCCGACTTGAAGAACTGGCAACTATGATTGGCGGCCCTCAGTATACCGAGACCTCAGTGAATAATGCCCGTGAGCTGATGCAAAAAGCGCAGAGCTGGAAAGGGAGCTACCACTAAGGAATATGAGAGCAACTTCACACCGCACTCGTCCGAAACCTCCACATGCCGATAGCCCCGAACAGCACTGCAAAGCCAATGAGGACCAGCATCTCCGGCACTACCGAACCAAAGTCTGCGCCGAAGAGCATCAGCTTGTTGAAGCCGGTTACAGCCCAGCCGTGAGGAGTAAACCTGGCGATGAACTGCATCCATTTGGGGACGATGAAAAGTGGCCACCAGCAGCCCCCAAGAGGGGCCAGTATCAACGCAGTGAGCACCCCAATTGAATCAGCTGCACGCTCGGTCTTAACCAGGGTAGCCAGCATCAGGCCAAAGGCTGAGGACACGATTATAAACAGGATGGAAAGGAGAATAACTGCCGCCGGAGAGAGCCCCAGGTCTATATTGAAAGCAAGGAGACCCACCGTCCAGAAGATTGCTATCTGAATCAGTCCCTTGATGGCTGTGCCCGTGAAAATGCCCCCCAGTATGGCTTCACTTCTCACCGAACTGGACAGCAACCGCTCCATCGTGTTGTTCTGCCGCTCGCGCACTATCCTCGTCGCCGAAAGGGCGGCCGTGAAAAAGACGAACATCACCAGATAGCCGGGAATCACAAAGTTTGCTGGCTGCTCTGCCTCTACCTCCCCAACCTTCTCCGTCTCAAATTCTATCAATAGTTCCCTCGCTACGGTATCTGCCAGACCTGCGGAAGACTGCCTGACCACCTGCGCGATATCAGGCATTGCACCCCCTGTAGCCCGTGCCTGCTCAGTAAGTAGCTCTATGGTAGCACTGATACCCACGTATTGTGAGCCAATCTGGGAAGCAATCCCACGGGCTAACCCGTGGAGGGCAGCCTGCGTGTTGATTGCCTCGGCATCAGCTACCACCTCAATTTGAGCACCGCTTCCTGTAAATACCCCTTTCGTAAAATCCGCCGTAAAAGCTAGAAAACCGTCCAGCTCTTTATCCTCAACCTGCTGTCGGGCCTTTTCGTAGTCCTTTAGCCAGACGATTTTCGGTTGGCCCGGCTCCAGTTGAGACTCGTCCCCGGTTTCCATAGCAGCAATAATCTCGTGGCTGATACCTCCCTCCGCCTCCCGGGTCGCTACATTAAGCACCAGTCTATCGTCCTCACTCCCGACACCTGCCATCAGGAAATTAAACAAAATCACGAACATGAACGGGAAAAGTATGCCGAAGAATAACGCCGCGCGGTCGGCGACAAAGATTCTCAGGTCCTTCAGAGCCAGGAACCATATTAGCCGCATTTGCGTCATTCTCTCTATTTGCCTCCCGGCATAACCCGGAACAGAATACGACTTACCCCCAGTGCCACTACTGCTACTCCTGCCAGTATCCCTAATTCAACGCCCAGGTCAGCCAGCGAGCCCCCCTCAGCGATTATTGTCTTGAAGGCATCGTTGGCATAGGTATTAATGGATATCCGGCTGATAGTCTCCAGTACCGTCCCTTCGGGGATGGCGAAGAAGGTACCGCTTACCATAACCATCGCCATAGTGAAGACGACACCCGTCCAGACAGCGGCATCCTCACTTCGGGCCACCGAGGCAATAACCATCCCCAGCGCGCTGGCTGCTGCCGCAAAAATGAGGGCAATAACCAGGCATTCGATAAATGAAAGGGGAGTGAAAAGCTGGAAGACAATATAGGACAGGACTAGCAGAATGAGCGTCTGCAGGAACCCCCGCGAGATGTTAGCCAGAAACTTGCCCATAAAAAGCTGCCCTACACTGAGCCGGGTGGTCAGTAGCCGCTCCAGTGTCCCTCTTCTACGCTCCTCAACAATAGCCCTGGCGCTAATCGTTATCGCAAAAAGTACATACATGGTGACGATACCGGGCAGGAACTGGTTCACCATGTCGGGCTTACTGCCCACCGCTTCTTCCCTGATTCCCACAAGGGGCTGCTCATCTTCTTGCTCCAGGAATTTCTGCACGGTAATTTCTATGCTCTCCTGCGGGATGTTTCTCCCTGCCACTGCCCGGCTGACCTGACTTCGCACCTGGAATTCCCGGTTCATATCCTCAGCCACACCGCGCACTATGCTGGCTACTATCTGTCCCTCCCACCCTCCATTGCCCCTCTGCCTGAAGACCAGTTGTACCGGCTCCCCGGAGATGAGTTTACTTGAGAAGCCCTCCGGTATATATAGCACCATCAGCAGGTCAGACCTTTCCAGCTTGGAATCCGCCTCCGACCTGGAAAGCAGGTTTACATCAAGGTTGTCAAGCTCATCCAGTTGCTCCAGCAAGAGAGCGGAGTGGGTGCCTCCCTGGTCTTCATTGACCACGTGGACGGTACCGTGGAACATGTCCTGTCCGCCGAAGGCACCGTACATCAAGGCAAAGGTGACTACTGGCAAAAGCAGACTGAAAGCAAGGTCACCCTTGTCCTGCAGGTAGATACGGACTTCTTGAAAAGCGACTAATAAAGGCCTGATCATTTCTCTGCTAATCTCGCAGGCTTCTGCCGGTCAGTTTCAGGAAAACATCCTCCAGGGTTACCTGCTCCGGCGGCCCAATTTGACTCCTGAGTGCACGAGGGGTGTCCATAGTAATTATCTGCCCGCCATCCATAATGGCTACGCGGTTACAGAGGCGGTCGGCTTCTTCCATGTAGTGCGTCGTGTAGAGAATAGTCATCCCCCCTTTCCGCAGACCTTCAATCGTCTCGTAGATATTGTTCCGCGACTGCGGGTCTATCCCCACAGTGGGCTCATCGAGGAAGAGAAGCTCGGGGTGGCCCATCAGGGCGATAGCCAGGTTGATGCGCCGCTTCATACCCCCGGAGAACTTGCTTATCTTTCCCTTGCTCCTCTCCACCAGCCCCATCAGCTCCAGGTTGGTCATTGCCTGGGTTCGTGCTTCGTTACTGCTCAGCCCCGCCATCCGACCGAAAAAGACCAGGTTATCAAGGGCGGAAAGGTCTTCGTAGAGAGCCAGCTCCTGAGGACACACCCCGATGAGATTGCGAACCTCCCCAGACTCATGTCGTATCGAATAACCACCGATTGTAATATCACCGCTGTCCGGTTCCAGGACCGTGGAAAGCATTCGGATGGTTGTCGTCTTGCCGGCACCGTTGGGTCCCAGAAGACCGAAGATTTCACCCTTGTGGATGGCGAAAGAAACGCCGTTAACGGCTTTATTTTCATCGAAACTCTTGTGAAGCTCCTGCGCTACCAGAAATTCCTCAGCCATATCCTTACCCCCTTATCTCCCATAAAGTGGTTAGATGCTTTAAATATAAACTGAGATTATAAATGAACAGTCCTTAATTGTCAACAAAAAGAAAACCAGTAGTAGCTCTAGTAAAATTCCGAGGAATCAGACTCCATAGTTGAGGGTTTTGTCTGTTAAAGGCAAGCCCTCACCTAGTCCACTCCCAGGTCTCTCCGTACCTGGGCGTATGTTGCCAGCCCGTGCATTGCCCAGGCACACTGCTCCGGGCTATCGTAGGCCGGTATGCCGGCACCCCTGACGATATCAGAAACTATATCCGTGCGCCGGAGACCCCATCTCAGCGTGATGACCGGTTTGCCGTATTTTTTAGGAATGGCCGCCAGGATTTCAGCGCCCTCAATAGCAGTCCTTGCCATGGCACCACTTGAGCCCACCGCGAACCCGTAAATCGGCATGTTGGTGATTATCCCGTCAATGTAATCAATGCGGGCGAGGGCATCAGCAACTCTAGCCTCTTCTAACGCCGTGCGCATTGCTCCGGCGAAGTCCACCGGGTTGGTCGGCACCGGAGCATGGGGAGGCAGCTCCTTTTTCAGCCTGCTCTTAGTCTCCTCGTCGAACTCCGGGACCTTCAGCCCCAGGCTCTCACAGCTATCGGAGGTTACCACACCCTGTCCCCCACTGCCGATGATAGCAACCCGGTTCCCCCTGGGCAGGGGCTGGCTGACCAGCGCCTCAGCTATATCAAAGGGCTGTGCCGCCTCGGAAGCCCTGATTATTCCCACCTGTTTACACATGGCATCGAAGACCTCATCCGAGCCAGCAAGAGAGCTGGTATGGGACATTGTTGCCCTGGCTGCCGCCTCGTTCCGGCCCGCCTTGTAGATAACAATCGGTTTCTTCCTGATTACCTCCCGGGCAACCTTGAAGAACCGCCTGCCATCGGGAAAACCCTCCATGTAAAAAACTACCGCCCCCGTGTCCTCATCTTCCCCCAGGTACTCCAGGTAGTCGGCAGCATTTAGGTCTGCCTGATTGCCGATACTTATGAACTTGCTCAGCCCATAACCCTTCATGCTGGCTATCTCCGCCAGGAGACCTCCAAAGGTACCGCTCTGAGAAACAAAGGCAATCCGCCCCTCCATAGGGTTCTCGAACAAGCAGAGGTTCAGGCTAACCGCTGAGCTGTATATTCCCATGCCGTTGGGACCGACAAACCTTATTCCGCCTTCCCCGGCTATCCTCACCACCTCATCCTGAATGGCTTTGCCTTCCTCTCCGGTTTCCGCAAAGCCGCCGGTGATTATAACCGCACCCTTCACTCCCTTGGCCGCACAATCGGCCATCGCTCTGGGTACAACCGCCGCTGGAACAACAATCACCGCCATATCAACCTCATGCGGTATGTCACGGACATTGGCATAGCAGGGAAGACCGCCTATCTCCTTTTGATTTGGATTCACCGGGTATATTGGCCCCCGGTAACCTGTCTTCAGTGGTGAATAGACCATCCGGAAACCCCATTTGGGAGGGGTATTTGAAGCCCCAATAACAGCCATGGACTTCGCTTTAAATATGTGGTCTAGCTGCCTGACAATGTCGTCTGCCATCCTTTTTTACTCCTTCAACCTGAAATCCTTAATTTACATAATCTAAATCAGACCTGCTTCCATGTCCTGCTTCATCAGCCGAATTAGCTCGGTGTTCTGTCGGCGGTGTAACTGCCTGGCACTATCACCCGGCCAGTCGTAGAAGCCCTTGCCACTCTTCATTCCCAGCTCGCCCCGCTCCACCCGCTCGGCAATCGGCTTCCAGGGCTCCAGTCCCCGCCCTTTAGCTGCCCTGTAAATGAAGTCCAGTCCAATCAGGTCCATTCGCTTGAAGTAGCCGGTGCAGGCTATACGTCGACCGAAGCCGAATGACATGATATCGTCTATCATCTCGGGGCTGCATACCCCCTGGTCTATCAACGACTGAACCTCCCTCCCGATGGCACCCTGAATTCGATTACCAACAAACGCCGGCAGCTCAACGTCAATGACCGCCACTTTCTTGCGCATGCCCCTCAGTATTCTAGCCGCTTTCTCTACTACCTTCCGGTCTGTCTTCTCTCCGCCAACAACCTCTACCAGGGGCACAAAGTGAGGCGGTTGAAAGTAGTGTGTCGCCACGACACGCTCCGGGTGTTTCGTTACCGAAGCGATGTCAGTAACCCTGAACCCCGAGGTGTTGGTCGCCAGGATTGTCGTTGGCGGACACAGCTCATCGAGCCTGGCAAATACCTCCTGCTTCAGGCTCAAAAGCTCATGCACCGATTCATGGACAAAATCAACGCCTGTAGTCGCATCCTCCATATCGGTGGTCGGGCGCAGTCGCGCGTATGCCGCCCTGGCCTCATCCCTGGTAATCAGTTCCGTCTCTACCATCAAATCAAGCGCCTCGCTCGCCTGCTCCGTAGCTCTCCTGCTCGTCTCCCCCTTCGTGTTATACATACTGACCTGGTAGCCGAACCGGGCAAACTCTGTTGCCACGCCGAAGCCCATCAGCCCGGCACCAATAACTGCTACGCTCTCAACCCCCTCCTCTTTCATACCATCCTCCTTGTTTGTTTCATGATTGCCGCAAAAGGCAGCAGAAGATTTTCAATCTTCTGCTTG
>CAZXWQ010000071.1:0-5559 GCA_964644545.1 uncultured Dehalococcoidales bacterium
AAAACTGTTGGAGGGCGACCTCCGTGTCGGTTCGAGTCCGACCTTCGGCACCAGCGAAAGAAAGGACCATAAGATAAGATAGGATGCCGAGTTGTGTAGTGGTAGCACAGGGGACTTTGGATCCTCTAGCCCAGGTTCGAATCCTGGCTCGGCAGCCAGCATTACGCTAAAACTCAAACTCACTTTTCAGTAGTGGCATCAGGGGCGTTTTAATGCGGTATAGCCCCTGGCAGGCATAGCCCTGGACCGGTCAGTTTCTTGCCTCAGGTATCTGTAGATGTAAATAAGCCGGTAGAAAACCACCAAATTGGTTAGAATGGCGATGGTGATAAGACAAAAATAGGCTTGCCCGGTGATACCCCCGAGCATTATCAGAAAAAGCCTTATGTCGCGTGAGGCAAGGGATTTCAATCCTTTATCGAAGAGATGCCGATGCTTGGCATCAATGTGGCTTCGGCTATAGCTAACGCAAATGGTGCCGGTGATAGCTAGAAAGCCAGCCAGCCAGATTCCAGGATAAATCTCATTGGATAGCGACCACAAGGTTAGCCCCAGCACTATTAATATATCAGCATAGCGGTCAAGTAGTGAATCCAGAAAACCGCCGAATGCTGAGGACATACCTTTCAAGCGGGCCAGGCTGCCATCTACACCATCAACAATGGACGATAGCTGAGCCAGAATCCCCCCTATGATATTCTGTCCCAAAATGAAGCTGACAAAAGATAAAATGGCAATGCCAAATGCTCCCCAGCTTATTTGATTGGGTGTTAGTCTTGTCCTGGTGAGGAGTCGCGCTATTGGCTCCGAAGCCTTCCTATTTACATATTTGGAGATATACCCATCATATACAGCTTCCATCTTTGCCCCCCTATACCCTCGCTGTATTCAGGTCCCTCTCGGTGTCCACATCTACCCAAAAACTGCCACTAACGTCGCAGGTTTTGAAGCGGTAGTCATCTTGTACCAGGAAACGGATAACATCGCTAATCTCAACATCTACACCAAGCTCAGGAACAAGCTCATCCAGAGCCTGAAAGAAATTGTTGGTGAGCAGAAAAACGCCGGTGTCTATGGCATCCCAGTAAATAAGATTCTTGCCAATATCTCTGATACAAGAGTCACTATCGAGGATGACCTTGGTTGCCTCGTCTAGTTGGAGATGTTTTGCCGGAGTATAATCAATACACAATATATCAGCGGAGGTTTCTCTATCCAGCAGGTGCTTGACTACCCTCCGCTCGATTAAGTGGTCTCCCATTAAAAGAATAAAGGGCTCTCCTTGAGTCCATCCTCTGGCCTTGTTTACTGAAATAGCGGTACCACCGAAATAATCAGGGTTAAGAATGTATTGTAAGTCAACGCCAAAATGGCTGCCATCGCCCAGTGTCTCTAACACTTTGTCGGCTAAGTAACCAACCACAATAGCTATTTCACTAATTTCGGCCGCTACCAGGGCCTCAATAGGATAACTTATTAGCGGCTTGCCATTTACCGGCAGCAAGATTTTGGGATAGGCGACAGTTAGCGTGCCTAGACGGTCGCCATCTCCGGCAGCTAGAATGACACCTCTATTGACCTTCTGGTTAGGTATTATGAGATTACCTCCTATGAATATGTGGGCTGTATATCACCGAACAGAAAGACGCTGGTAGGATACCAAAGACGCTAGTAGAATACATAGGAAAGGGTAGCATGTCAAGTATGCAGACTGGAATCCTGGCCACTAATTGTAATCGATGTTCCTGATAACGATGAGCTAAATTGCCCTTTGCCATACCTGTTGGTATAATACCTATAGCTGGGCAACGAAGGGCTCTGGCTTTTCAAGCAGTCCCCATAGTCTTGGCATTAAATTCAGCATGTTTCCTGGCTCGGCAGCTTGAGCACTCCCTGGTAGCTCAATGGTAGAGCGGGCGGCTGTTAACCGCTAGGTTGTAGGTTCGAGTCCTACCCGGGGAGCCAAGTTTTATTTATACATCCAGGCAATAGATGGCTCACTTAGCTTAAGGCTACCACAAATCCCTGGCGGCATCCTCCAGACCCAGTTCTACTAACTTTTCCTTCGTCGGCTTGCCCGTGCTCCAGTCCCACTTCCTGAAATCATAGTATTCCCTGAGTAGTACATCCATATCTGGAACCCTGATGAGACTCGTGGATAAAACTGAGGGGGGTAAATATCTTCTTTCGATAATAGGTATCAACTATATTGCTGTCCGAGCCTCTCCAGCTTCGTCTTTCTTCGTCCGGTATATTCCAGTACCATTATAGTATATTGAGGTAATTATCTAAAGCTCTATCTCCTTCAAATCGGACGCTATGGTGAGCCTGGGTTCAGTTACCGATTGAACATCCTCTACAGTCAAGCCCGGTGCAATTTCTCTTAGTAAAAGCCCTTCTTTCACCACCTCGATTACCGCCAAATCGGTGAATATCATATTGACTTTTTTTATCACGGTCAGTGGGTAAGTGCACTCCTTAACAATCTTGGGACTTCCGTCCTTGGTAGTGTGCTCCATGCATATAAACAGTTTCTTGGAATTAAAAGCCAGGTCCATGGAGCCACCTATGTTTCCTATATTATCCGGGAAGCCTCTTTGGGGATTGTTCCAGCCGGCCATATCCCCCTTTTCCGATACTTGAAGGGCACCAAGCACACACACATCCATATATCCTCCCCTTATCATGGCGAAGGATTCGCAATCTGAAAAGTAGCATGTACCGGGCAATTCGGTTACCGGCTGGCAACTGGCGTTTATCAAGTCCTGGTCCAATTCCTCGTCAGTGGCAAGAGGACCTGTTCTGAGCATGCCAATCTCCGCCTCCAGTATGATATCTCGTCCTTCAATCCAGTTGGAAATGAGGGTAGGTATTCCTATGCCCAGATTAGCATAGATGCCATCCTCTAGCTCATTGGCACACCTTAAAGCAATGAGCTCTCTTGGTAGTCCTTCAAGCTTCTTTACTTCAGTGGTCATTATCCCTCCGCTACTGTTACTATTCAATAGTTGGGTAGTATGGAGAAGGTCTGGGCACTTTTACTACACGCTGAATATAGATACCCGGGGTGTGAATGCAATCCGGGTCCAGCTCCCCGGGCTCAACCAGATTCTCTACCGACGCGATAGTGATTCCTGCCGACATCGCCATCTCAGGATTGTAATTCCGTGCCGTCTTACGGTAGATAAGGTTGCCTTCTCTATCCCCCTTATAGGCGTAAACCAGAGCATAGTCTGGCTTCAGGGCTAGCTCCAGCAGGCACTCTCTATCTCCAAATGTCCTCTTCTCCTTCCCTACTTCCACCACAGTGCCAACTCCGGTAGGAGTGTAGAAGCCGGCAATCCCGGCTCCACCAGCCCTCAATTTCTCAATAAAGGTACCCATCGGGTATACCTCAAGCTCAAGCTCTCCGGCGCGAACCGCCTGTTCAAAAGTTGTACTGGCGCCCTTACTAGCTGAGCGGTAGAAGGGGTAATTGCAGATGGCCTTCTTGACCTGTCTGTTACGAATCAGCTGGTTTATGACTTCACTGCCTGGCCCCATTTGCTGACAAATTATGGTCAGGTCCTTAGCTCCTTGTTCGGCAAGCCCCTGAATCAGATGAACTGGAGTGCCGGCCGTGAAAAAGCCACCGATGGCAATAGAGGCACCGCTAGGAATATCAGCCAGAGCTTCTTCTATACTGTCGTAAATCTTGTCAAGAGCGCTGTGTCTTATCTGAGTCTCCAGGTGGATATTATCTACTGTAACCAATTTACTGCATCTCCTTTCTTATCAAGCCTGCATACTTACCACTTCTCCTGAGTTAATCTGGCAGTAAGCCAGGTTCTCAGTGGTTCACCTAAAGTACCTAGTTTGGACTCTATCCACCGAATGTCCCCGCTTAACAGGGCTGCCCTCTCTTCAGAAGTCAGGTCGTAGTCATTAAGCACCTGGTCAGGCTTCTCTGCTAATCTGGCCAGGAAGTTGCTATCGTCTCTAGCCTTGGCAAGTACAGCCAGCAGGGCTTTACCGCCCGTGTCGAGGGCAATTGGCTCCTCCAGTTTGGTGCGAATTAGCTCCTCGAGTTGGGTACGGATCGGCTCAGCCAGTGCAGTGGGCATTGCTTTCTTTGATACAGCGTTAACGAAGCCAGGGGCAACTTTTCTCAGCCATGGTCTGGCACTGGCTACCTCAACTGCCCGCTCGCGACGAAGGTAAGCTGTCCAGTATACAGCACCTACAAGGATGCCGCCACCGATAATATTGCCGATAGTCACCGGGACAAGGTTGCCAACGAATCCTGCCCAGGTAAGATTAGCCAGACCATCGGTGGTTACTCCGGCGGCTGCCAGAACCGCAGGTTCGCCCGACATCAGTATTCCCATGGGAATGAAGTACATATTAGCAATGCTGTGTTCAAAGCCTGCAGCGACAAAGGCAGTAATAGGGAACAGGATGGCTATTATCTTATCAACAACAGTACGGGCACCGAAGCACAGCCAGATAGCCAGGCAGACAAGGGCATTACACAGGATGCCTCGGACCAGGGCAGAACCAAAGCTGAGGTTCACCTTGCTATTGGCGATGAGCAGGGCATTGGCTCCTACTCCGTAGCTGCTTAACGTCCACTGGTAGGCATAGTAGACGAGTCCTACCAGGCTGAGGGCTCCCAGAAGGTTAGCAAAATACACCAGCCCCCAGTTGCGAAGCAGGCGCACAAATTTCGTTCGGCCACTAATCCAGCTCATTACAATCAAGCAGTTTCCTGTGAAAAGTTCTGCCCCTGCCACAACTACGAGGACAAGTCCTAGGCAGAAGACCAGTCCTCCTATCAGTTTGTTGAGCCCGAAGCCCAGTCCTGTATTCGTGGTTGCCACAGTGCATAGCATTGCCCCCAGGCCAATGAAGACCCCGGCCAGAATGCCCAGGAGTATTGTGCTCAAGGCATTGAGTTCTCCCTTGATTACCCCTACTGATTCTGCCTTCTTCGCCACTGCCGGTGGTGAATAGGCATCTGGGGTAACTTCTTTGCCAATTCTATCAACTACATTCTCCAACTGGGCAGTACGTTCCATCGTTTCCTGCCGCACTCGCACCATTTCACTCAGGAGGTCAAGCTCGCTGTTGAGACGCTTGTTCTTTGGGGTAACGGTTGCGCGGCTGTTTTCTTTTTTCATTTTGTAATCCATAGCCTGTCTCCTTGTGTAGAATTGACTATGCCTACCACTTTTCTTGGCTCAGCCGGCACCATAGCCAGGTGGCATGCCGCTTGTCCAGTTTGCCAACCCAGCTTTCTATCCTCTTGATGTCCCCGCTGATTAACGCCGCCAGCTCTTCATGAGTTAGCGTGTAGTATTCAGCGAGCGCCTCGCCGGGTTTTTCGGCAAGTCTGGCCAGGAATTCACTGTCGTCAGCGGCTCTAGCCAGCACCGCCAGGATTGCCTGTTTCCCTTTCAACTGTTTACCTGGGGTGGAAGGTGTTGCCTTTCCCTTTGCCGTTTCTAAAATTCTTGTCGCCATCGTCATACCTCCTTGTCTTTATTGTATTCCGGGGGCTTGTCTACAACCCTGTAGAAT
>CAZXWQ010000071.1:5659-7879 GCA_964644545.1 uncultured Dehalococcoidales bacterium
ATTCTGTGGCTAAAGTAAGGGTAATAATCGCTGATGACCATGCGGTTCTCAGAGAGGGGATGCGCGATCTGCTGGAGCGGGAGAAAGACTTCGAGGTCGTTGGTGAAGCTGGCGATGGTGAAGAGGCTGTCAGACTAAGTACCGAGCTGAAACCGGATATAATATTAATGGATATTGTTATGCCCAAACTAAACGGTGTTGAGGCTACCAGGCAAATCAAGCAGACAACCCCCACCACCTCTATAATTATTCTAACTGCCTATACCGACATCCGCTACATCCTTGGACTTTTGGAGGTTGGGGCATGTGGATATCTGCTGAAGAGCGCCCACAGCCGTGAAATCATAGGGGCTATCCGGGCTGCTTATTCCGGTGATTCGGTGCTTGACCCGGTGGTAACCCAGAAGCTTCTACAGCGAGTGACCGGTCTGGCAACGATAAAAGAAAGTGCAGATGGGGTAAAAGAGCAAATCAGCTCCAGGGAGAACGAGATTCTACGGCTGGCAGCTAAAGGAATGAGCAACAAGGATATTGCTAATGCACTTTTCTTGAGCGTACGCACGGTGAAGGCTCATCTGACCAGTATCTTCAACAAGATGGGGTGTGGCTGCCGCACAGAGGCTATAATCAAGGGGTTGAAGGGAGGCTATATCACCCTTGATGAGATAAACACTGAACAGAGTGAGAGCGAGTGATGGAAACAAGGTTTGAACTGACTGAGCAGAACTATCGATACCTCTTTGAGAATGCCAGCGATGCCATGTGGGTCCAGGATGTGAAGGGTAATATTGTGGATGCCAACATGGCGTGTGAGAGACTTACCGGGTTTGCTCATCAGGAGCTCCTTAATAAGAGTGTCAACGAGTTTATCACCGGGGAATTTCTGGAACTGGCTAGAGAAGTCCGTCGCAAGCTGCTCGATGGTGAGGAAATCACTCAGCCCTATGAACAGCGGCTAGTCAGAAAGGACGGCTCAACAGGGATAATGAAGATGTCCACGAGCCTGGTCATAATTGACGGGGAAATAAGAGGCTTTCAACATGTCGCCAGGGATGTAACTGAAGAGAAACGTGCCGAGGAGATGCTCTCAAAGATAATTGATGGTTCGCCTATTCCGTCTTTCGTGGTCAATAGAGAGCATAAGATAACCCACTGGAATACAGCTATCGAATCACTTTCTGGAATAAGCGAGCGGGAAATGATAGGAACCGCTGAGCAATGGCGGGCTTTTTACACTGAGAAGAGACCGACGATGGCAGATTTAATTGTGGATGGGGCATCTATAGATGAAATTGAGGCATACTATCATGACAAATGTGAGAAATCTCACCTGATTGAGGATGCCTATGAGGCCGAGGACTTCTTTCCCGCCCTCGGCGAGTCAGGAAAATGGCTTCACTTTACGGCGAGCCCTATCAAGGATAAGGATGACGAAATGATAGGTGCCATAGAGACCTTGCAGGATATAACCGAAGAGAAGAAAATGCAGGAGAACATGCATTTCTACGTGCAACAGATTACCAGAGCCCAGGAGGATGAAAGAAAGCGTATTGCTCGTGAGTTACATGACGAGTCATCGCCACCCCTGCTCCTCCTCATTCAACAGATAGACAGAATCACGTTATCCAAACGGAGGTTATCGAGACCGCTTAAGGAGAGCCTGGAGGAGCTACGTGAACAGGCCGTGGAAGCACTGGAAGGCTTACGGCGCTGTGCGCAGGACCTGAGACCGCGCATAGTGGATGACCTGGGCCTGTTGCCAGCACTGGAGTGGATGGCGGATAACCTGTTGGAAGACTATGGGATTGACACAAAGGTTGAGATAATAGGTAGTGAACGAAGCCTGCCAGACGAGGTACAGCTAATACTTTTCCGCATTGCCCAGGAAGCGTTAAGCAATATCAGGAGACATGCTGAGGCAACAGGAGCCTGGATTACTCTAGAATTTCATAATGACAGGACTGTTCTGACAGTCAAAGACAACGGCAAGGGGTTTAAACTACCACCGAGGATAGGAGATCTGGCAAGCAACGGAAGGCTCGGACTGGCCGGGATGCAAGAGCGTGCCCAGCTCATTAACGGTAATCTGGAGCTACAATCAGAGCCGGACAGGGGCACGACTGTAACCGTAGAGGTTCCAATGTAGAATAGTTATCGACGCTGTCAGTCTGGTCACTTCGTGAGCAATACCTCTACGTACATGATTTATCTTCAGCGTCT
>CAZXWQ010000072.1:0-4671 GCA_964644545.1 uncultured Dehalococcoidales bacterium
TGCCGGGAGCAAACTTGAGGATGGCTTCAAACTCTTCTTTAGCCTCCTGATAACGGCCGGCTTCAAAGTGAGCCTTGCCCTCCTGGAGATGGGCTCTGATGTTTCCCGGAGCTACGGTTATAATTTGCTCTTGCTCTGCGACAACTGCCTTTCCAATTGTTTTCTCTTCCATTTTTTACCTCCTTTGCTATTAACCTAGCTTATTCTCTTTATGCACTACTAGCTTACCCTATAAGTTACCGCCTGCCATCTGATATCGGGCTTATTTTAAGTTGCCAGAAATGCCTAATCAGGGGGCTGATTTACTAGGCATTACTTACAATACGATATGACGGGATTACGCTGGTATGCGCATGCTGTGGTGACCGGGTAATCCAGCCGATGTCCGTCATTGTTGAAGCATGGGCTATAGGAGGTTATAATTGCAGTAAGATAAATTCCTGGAGTGTCATGGATAAGATAAGGGTTGTGCTAGCTGAGGACCACGCCATAGTACGGGAAGGGACCCGTGAGTTTATCCAGCGTGAACCGGATATGGAGGTTGTTGGTGAAGCCGGTGACGGCGAAGAGGCGGTCAGGCTGGCTACCGAGCTGAAGCCGGACGTGGTGGTAATGGATATCCGTATGCCCAGGCTCAACGGGGTAGAAGCTACCAAGAAGATAAAGGAGCTATGGCCGTCAATAGCAGTGCTGGTACTTACCGCGTACGATTACGACCAGTATATATTCGCCCTTTTAGAGGCAGGGGCGGCGGGCTACCTGCTGAAGGGTGTGCGAGTGCACGAACTGATTGACGCTATTCGAGCGGTCTACGCTGGCGAGTCGGTACTTCATCCGGTAGTTGCCCGCCGGGTTATAGACCGCCTGGTGTCACCTTCCCCTGCCGAGGCACCGCCAAGCGAACCTATCAGTGAGCGTGAGATGGAGGTATTGAAACTAGCTGCCAGGGGCATAAGCAATAAGGATATTGCTGACCAGCTCTTCCTCAGCCCACGGACGGTCCAGGCGCACCTGGGGAATATCTTCAATAAGCTGGGAGTTGCTTCGCGTACTGAGGCAATACTACACGGGTTGAGAAAAGGCTGGCTGACCCTGGAAGACCTGCCATGACCTTTTATATAGTGTAAATACCGTGGGGGTGCTGTGTAGATGGCTCCACAGGTACTGAGCCGAGTATCAAAGGTTGCATCCAATTACCGGCTGTGGCTGATAGTTGCCATGTTCGCCGCCGGTATAATTCTACATTACCCGCAGCATATACTAGGCACGGAGTCACCATCGCTCTTTTCAGGTCTGGGGTTGACGAGACATGCCCTGGAGCGTGTATTTTTCCTGCTGCCAGTAGCCTATGCTGGTCTTGTTTTTGGGCTTAGCGGGGGGCTGACCTGCCTGGCAGTGGCGCTTATAATAATGCTGCCGCGGGCAATTCTTATTTCTCCATACCCGGCCGATTCATTCTTCGAGATTGGTGTTGTCATTATCATTGGTGGTCTGGTGAACCTGTGGTTCGAACGGTATCGAAGAGAGCAGGGTCATCGCCAGGAGGCGTTGATGAAGCTGGAAGAAGCCCAGGGGCAGCTTCAATCACAGGTAAGCATTGTGGAGAGCAGCGAGAAAAGGCTGGAGGCGATTAATGCCGTTTGTGCAGTTATCTCTCAGTCTTTAGAGTTGCAGGAGGTTCTGAATATTGCTGCCGATAAAGTCAGCGAGGTGATGGAGCTGGATGTTGCCCTGGTATTCCTGCTGGATGAGGAGCGAGAAGAACTTAATCTAAAGGCTTACTGGGGGGTATCTGAAGAGTTTACGGCTGGCCTAATAGGGCTAAAGGTGGGCGAAGGCCTTAATGGAAGGGTAGCCGAGACGGGGGAGCCACTACTGATAGAGGATACTTCCCGGGACCCGAGACTTACCCGAGAAGTAGTGAGGGGAGAAAATATTCGAGCCCAGCTTGTTGTCCCTCTGAAAGCCAAGGGGAAAGTGGTAGGTACTCTGAGTGTTGCCAGGAGGGGTTTACGGCAATTTCGAGATGAGGAAGTGGAACTGCTGACGACAATAGGCAGGCAGGTTGGGATTGCCATTGAGAACTCACGGCTCTATCATCAGGAGCGCCTGATGGTTGAGCAGGAAAAGGAAATGCAGGAGAAGCTGAGATTCTATCTTCGGCAGGTTACCAGGGCACAGGAAGAGGAGCGGCGGCGCATTGCCCAGGAGCTTCACGATGATTCAACACAGGATTTGGTAATTCTCCTGCACAGGATGGATGACCTTATAGCTACCTCTGCGAACCTATCATCTAAGGACATGGCCAATTTGGAGGAGCTACGACAGCATACCAGCAAGATAATAGACGGGGTCCGCCGATTTAGCCAGGACCTGCGACCGTCGGTGTTAGATGACCTGGGTCTTCTGCCGGCACTGGAATGGCTGACCTCCGACCTGACCAGTCACTTTGGAGTGACCATAGATATGAACGTGGTAGGTGCGGTACGCCGGTTTCCTCCGGAAACAGAGCTGGTGCTATTCCGCATTGTCCAGGAGTCACTGAGGAATGTGTGGAAGCACGCTGGGGCATCAAGGGCGTGGGTCACTGTGGAATTTAGCGATGATAGGACAGCATTAACAGTACGCGATGATGGTGAGGGCTTTGAGCTACCGGAAAGAATAGAAGACCTGGCTCTTGCGGGAAAGCTTGGTCTGACCGGGATGCAAGAGCGAGCCCAGCTCATCGGGGCGAAGCTAACGATACAATCAGAGCCGGGCAAGGGGACGACGGTAACTGCTGAAGTCCCGGTCCAGGATAATTTCACTTCATCGAGTTTGTAGATAATATGCGGTACGCCATCATTGCTGATATTCACGCTAATCTAACCGCTTTCACAGCGGTTCTGGCTGACATCGAGGAGCGGGGTGGGGTTGAGGATGTGTGGTGTCTGGGGGATGTAGTTGGTTACGGTCCATACCCGCACGAATGCATTGCCCTGTTGCGTCAGACCAGGCACGTCTGTGTTGCCGGTAACCATGACTGGGCAGCGATAGGCAAGGTTGACACTGCTGATTTCAACCCGGATGCCGCGGCAGCCTGTCACTGGACGGGAAAGCAACTGAGTCCTGAGGACGTGGAGTATTTGAGCAATCTGCCGCTGGTGATTGAGAGAGGCGATTTCACCCTGGTGCACGGCAGTCCCAGGGAGCCTATCCGGGAGTACATTCTATCAACTGCTGCTGCCAGTGAGAACTTCGCCTGCTTCAAGACCCCGTACTGCCTGGTGGGACATTCACATCACCCGGCAGTGTTCAGCTACGATAATGCGGGTGACTGTCTGTTGAGCCAGTTCCTGCCGGATAATCCTCTGGTGCTGGGCGATAGCAGGTTGATTATTAACCCGGGTGGCGTGGGGCAACCCCGGGATGGTGACCCCCGCGCCAGCTACGCAATATATGATAGCGAGAGCAGACAGGTAAAGCTCTACCGCCTTGCCTATGATATCCGTGCCACTCAGGACAAGATGATAGAGAGCGGGCTGCCGATGCGCCTGGTGACCCGATTGAGCTACGGGTATTGACCCCATCCGGATGGCTGCCGATTTTCAGGCGTGAGCCATAAGCCCGCCATCCACATACATGAGCTGACCGGTAACGAAGTCGGTGGTATCAGATGCCAGGTAAACGAGCAGCGAGCCAATTTCAGCGGGATGGCCGTAACGCTTTAAGGGGAGGTAGCGCAAGAGGCGCTCCTCATCTATCAGGCCTGCCTTCTCTGCCTCGGCAAACCACCCGGTGCCGATAGCGTTTACGGTGACTCCCTCCAAAGCCCATTCCAGAGCCAGCGCTCTGGTAAGCTGAAGCACGCCACCCATGGACACACAGTAAGCAGCGCTATTGGCGAGTCCTCTTTCTGCCAGGCAGGATATGATATTAATAATCCGTCCCTTCTTCTGCGACAGCATGTGCCTGCCTGCCGCCCGGCAGCAATGGAAGACGGAATTCAGGTTGGCGTTTATGACCGCCTGCCATTCGTCTTCGGTCATCTCAAGGAAGGGCCTGGCAAACTTGAGGTCGGCGGCATTCACCAGTACATCTATCCCGCCAAACTCGGTAACAGCCTGCTCCACCATACTGGCTATCTGAGAGGGCTGGGTCATATCTGTAGGAATGGCTACCGCCTTTCTGCCGTGTCGCCTTGCCTCATTCACGGCTTCGGTCAACTGTACGGAGTTCCGGGCGGCAACAGCAACATCAGCCCCGGCTTGCGCCAGCGCAGCAACTACGTATTTGCTCCAGAACCGGTTGTCGCCGGCAACCAGAGCTGTTTTACCGGTAAGACTGAATTTATCGGACATTATGCCATTCCCTCCTTCATGGTGATAACGGGGGCATACCCGGTGGTAGCGCAGCCTCCTGTCAGGCCGCCGCCATCGGCAGCAAAGTACCCCCCGGTGACATAGTCGGACGCCTCAGAGGCGAGGAATAGAGCCAGTGAAGCGATATCATCGGGCACGCCGAGCCGTCCTACGGGGATGAAAATCCTGCCGGAGCCGGTGGCTCTCCTTTGTTCCATTGCACTCTTTATCTCCTGGGGCTGGAGTGTGGCAGTATCAACGAAACCGGGTACAATACAGTTTACCTGGATATTGTAGGGAGCCCAGGTGATTGCCAGGGTACGTGTCAGCT
>CAZXWQ010000072.1:4771-7624 GCA_964644545.1 uncultured Dehalococcoidales bacterium
CAGTTTACCTGGATATTGTAGGGAGCCCAGGTGATTGCCAGGGTACGTGTCAGCTGGAGGACGCCGCCCTTGGCACAGGTATACATGAAGTTATCCCGCACTCCGCGGAAGCCTTCACCGGAGGCGACATTGATGACCTTGCCGCTGTTTCGCTCGGTGAAGTACTTACCCACCGCGCGGCAGCAGAAGAAGGCGCTGGAGAGGTTGACATCTATGCCGAGGTGCCACTCCTGGTCGGTAATCTCCCAGAGTGGTTTCATCTGCTGACTGCGGACAATGCCGGCATTGTTTATCAGGATATCAATTCTGCCCAGCTCAGAGATGGTCTGCTCCACCAGCCGGTTGACCTGCGCGGAGTCGGTGACATCGGTAGGGATAGCCAGTGCCTTTCTACCAAGGTCACGTACTTCTCTGGCGGCCTGTTCGATGGGCTCGATGCGGCGGGCAGCAACGACAATGTCGGAGCCTTCATTTGCCAGAGCGAGAGCCATTGCCTTGCCGAGTCCGGTACCGCCGCCGGTGATGACGGTTACCTTATCCTTTAGCTTAAATGGGGACATAGTGGAACTCCTTTCTTCTACTCTAACTCAGGTTAAACACTTTGATAACACGACAACGCTAACTCCCGGGGGTCTAATAAGGCTAAAGAAAAACGGTTATGCTTTACGTTTGCGTCTTTTGTATTGTGGAGA
This sequence comes from uncultured Dehalococcoidales bacterium, assembly GCA_964644545.1. Classification (GTDB taxonomy): domain Bacteria; phylum Chloroflexota; class Dehalococcoidia; order Dehalococcoidales; family Fen-1064; genus CAZEBT01. Next base: position 5,464 of record CAZXWQ010000072.1, read on the forward strand.
TAACCTTAGGTGCTTCTGAATAGTATCTTTTAACCTTTTCGACGGTAGCGAGTTGAGACAGGATTATCGAGACATCCATATAGCCTTTTCCTCTGGGGTAGTCACCACTTCTCATGATGGCATCCGGAGCCAGGGTTTTCAGATAATCCCCGAGTTTTTCAATCAAGGTCAGGTTCATCTCCCGGCCTGGCCCAGTCACAAGGTACAATGCTCGGCCTGCGTCTTCCGGATTGCAGGAAAATGACAATTCCTCTACGGCTGCCTCCATTGCCTCAACCCCCTTGCTGGATTCACTTTCCTTTTCACTTTCTTTGGGAAGGCGTGAGAGTCCAAAGGGAAACCTAACTGGGCGCGGCTGTGATCTACCATGGCTTATTACCGTCCACCCCGATAGGGTCAGCGTTGTGTCCGTGGCATTGAGCAACCTGGTTCCTATGTATTTAACGTTCCTCTCCTCACCAGCGCAGAGTATATTGTAGAACGGTTCGACAATTCGGGCGTTAATCCTGTCCAGGTTATTTCTGAGCGAGGCATCCTTCCTTACATATCTTTGATTGTCAACCAGAAATATGGCGTCAGTCACCTCGCTTGCCAACTTAAGGCACGTTGCCGAGTTGTAGATAGCTCTTTCTTCAGTGCGTTCTTCATGCTCAAAGGGGAGAACTATGAGGTTATATAGTGGTTTGTCTCTATGGCGCTCTCTTATGGATTTCGAGACTACCGGTATTGAGCCTGAACCTGTACCGCCAGCAGCGCCAGCAATCAGCAGGAATGCATCGGCCTCAGACTGCCTTGGTATCTGTCTTATGGCATTGATAACCTTGTCAGCGTCCCTTCTGGCTATTTCTGCGGCCAGTTCGCTTATGTTGCCCACGCCATGAATACCAGCCTTTCGACCTCCGATACGGATTCTGTGCTGGTCGTCAGATTTTACATTGTGGAGTGCGCGCAAGTCAGCCGTGTTCGTATTTATCGCCAGCAAATCGATAATTACTGTAATTCTACGCTGCCGGCGTGCTCTTTGATTCAAGCGCGCAAATTCATCAGCCAACCTGCCACCGCATCCCCCCAGTCCAATAACCAGTAATTTCATGTTACTCCCCATACGAGGCTTTGCGGTGATTATAGACCAGCTCTTAAAGCATGTCAACGTATAGCGACCAGCAAGAGTTTATCTAAATGGCAATTTAGCAGGTAGTAAAGGCTGAGAACGAGTTAAGCAATTCATCGCCAGGTATCCTATGGTCTGTCTTAGTGTTTACCCTTACGTTTACTATTTGGTGTAGCAGGGATATAATCAGGAGCCAGCTTTACCGCCGTATCAGACCCGGCGTCATAGCTGGTTTAGCCAGGCTGGAGCGGAAGACGGGATTCGAACCCGTGACCCTCTCCTTGGCAAGGAGATGCTCTACCACTGAGCCACTTCCGCTTTTTCAAACTCAGGTATGTGAACCTGCTCTTGCCTTAAAAGGCTTTCGTATTAAATCGCCCTGTTTATGAAAACTGGTATGTGGTGCCGAGGCCCAGAATCGAACTGGGGACACGTGGATTTTCAGTCCACTGCTCTACCGACTGAGCTACCTCGGCGACAAGATTTATTGTAGCTGTTAGGGTGGTGAGTGTCAAGGGAGGGGTTTGAGGTAGATATGGGACTGGTTGTCCCTGGTGGTAGGCAGCAGGAAGAACCCTGGGCAGGTAAAACATTGCCGGTCTGTACCTGTTATGCAACAGAGTAAGTATCAACTTTTAACTTCTCACAGGTGAGATAGTAATGCGTAATCCTAGGAAACCAGCACCGCTGGTTTCCGTTTTGAGGAAGGGACCGAATGGGTAGTGCCTGGTGTGTTATTGCCCTGCCCGGCAATGGCATCACAGGCCGTGGCCGTCAATTGTTCTATTTCTTCTAATGTCTTTTTACTCAGACCCTGCGCTTTTAGAGTACGAATAGTAAAGTCCCTGAACTCTCTTGGGTCTGGAGACAATGAGGCTAGCTGATGAAAGTACATCAGGTAGGCCTGTGTTGCCAGTATACTTGAGTCTGTAATCAAGGCAGTATTGTCCTTCAAAGCAGGCGCAGAAGCATCTATTTTCGCTGTCAGTTGTCGAGTTATCTTTTCCAGCTCGAGAATCCGGGCGCTGGTAAACAAATCGTATGAGCTCA
>CAZXWQ010000073.1:0-7477 GCA_964644545.1 uncultured Dehalococcoidales bacterium
ATCAATAAGCTTGACAAAGGCAGGTCAGCTAGTTAGAGTTTCCATTGCCGAATGGCACCATATCTGGTGATGCTGAAGAAGAGATAATAATGAACTCATCGGAGCGGCAATTCATAATTATTGATAAGTTATTAGCCCCCAGGTGTCTCAGGAGCAAGCTAGGTATACGGGTGGCAAATGACCTCTCGCAATGCTTCGCCCATTCTCATAGTTTGATATGAACCGGCAGCATATGCCGATTAACAATACTGAGTGGCACCAGAGGGGGCATGATATTGGTGTGGCTCAATCGGAGAGGCAACACCTTCGCTAAGCAGTTGGAGATTATCAATGGATTCGGCGCCTGAAAACGAGTCTTGGATTGTCTGCCCTGCGTGCAAGCAGCCCAATCCCTTGGGAACACGGTTTTGCATCTATTGTCAGACGGCAATTCCCCATTCGGCTAAACCGATATCCCGCCGGGAGATGGAAGAAATATCAAAAAGGAAGCTGCCCCACCTGAAGCGCAGAAAGACGATTAAAGTAATGATTATCAGCCTCGCTTGCCTAATCGTTTTGGCCCTGGCTACCTATTCAGGTCTATACTATTTGACTGACATAGTATCTCCGCCCCCCCAAGGTATGCACTCCAACTCCCTCCCCGGGGACTGGGCCATGTTTCGCCATGACGCAGGTCACTGCGGCACAACCCGCTCAAGCGCGACCTCACCTCAGGGCATGATACAATGGGTCTTCTCTACGGGTGGTCCGGTTCACTCATCGCCGGCGGTAGCGGACGGCACCGTCTATGTAGGCTCCAGGGATGGCAAATTATATGCTCTGGACACAACTACCGGCACTAAACTCTGGGAATACCAGACAGGGAGCTGGGTCGACTCCTCCCCGGCAATCGTCGGCGGTGTAGTCTACTTTGGCTCAAATGATGGCCGACTATATGCACTAGATGCCCGTAGTGGTGAAAAACTCTGGGACTTCAAGACGAAATCTCCCATTACGTCTTCTCCAGCAGTGGCAGATGGCGTAGTCTACTTTGGCTCTGATGATTATTATATCTACGCCCTCGATGCACTAAGGGGAACAAAACTCTGGAAGTTCAAGACAGGCCGATATGTTAAATCGTCACCTGTTGTTGCCAATGGTATTGTCTTTACTGGGTCAAGTGATAAGTTCTGCTACGCTTTACACGCACTCAGCGGCAGGCCTCGCCTTCAATTTTACGCAGGCCGTGCAGTTGTATCCGCCCCAGTGGTGAGTGGCGGAATCGTCTATTTTGTTCACTCTAGTGGTTCCTTATATGCCATTGATGCTTATGCCCGAAATTGGCTCTGTGAAAGTGGAATCAGACCGCGGTGGGTATCATTATATATATATCGCTGGCCGGTACCCTCGCCCCCACCGCCATCCGGATTCATATGGAGGCTACAGCTAGGCACAATGGTCAATTCCTCTCCCGCGCTGACAGATGGTATGTTGTACATAGGCGCCGGCAGCAAACTACTCGCCATAGACCTCCAGAGCCGCCAAAAGTGCTGGGAATTTGAAACCGAAGGTACCATAATCTCCTCACCCGCAGTGTCAGGCACTACTGTCTATATTGGTAGTGAAGATGGTCGGCTGTATGCGGTGGATGCCGCCTCCGGTAAAAAACTCTGGGACGTTAGCACTGGAGACAAGGTCACTTCTTCTCCGGCTGTAGCCGGCGATACGATTTACATAGGCTCGCATGATGGTAATTTATATGCCATTAAGTAACAGTAGAGTTATCATATTCACTGCTGGGCCTGTCACCAAAACCCGATTACCACAGGGACCTAGACCGGGCGAGTGAGTTGACGGTAAGATAGTCCTCTGGTTTCCCCTGATAGGATGAGCTCTCTTCGCTGTTGCTGAAAAGAAAAAGAATCTTTGATTAGACTTGATAATCTTAAAAGGTATGGCCAGTTTCCAGTCAGGCTAAGGAATGTGGCAAGCCACCTGGTGGCCACTTGTTACCTCTTGTAGGGAGGGTTCTTCTTGAGCGCAGAGAGGCTGCTTAGCCTGGGGACAGCGGGGGTGCAGCCTACAGCCTGGTGGCGGGTTGAGAGGGCTGGGTACCTCACCGGGGAGAATAATCTCCTCCCGTTGGTCGTCGGGGTGAGAAGGGAGAGCCGCCGACAGGAGGGCCTGGGTATAGGGATGGAGGGGATGTAAGTGAAGCTCTTCACTCTCCGCAATCTCAACTAGTTTCCCCAGATACATTACTCCAATCCTGTTGCTCATATGCTTGACCACCGCAAGGTCGTGGGCAATAAGGAGGTAGCTGACGCCAAAATCCTGCTGAATATCGTGGAGCAGATTCATTATCTGGGCCCGGATTGAAACGTCCAGGGCAGATACCGGTTCGTCAAGGATTATGAGGCTGGGGTTGAGAGCCAGGGCTCTGGCGATAGCTATCCGCTGTCTTTGACCACCACTAAACTCGTGGGGATAAAGCTCAGCCCCATCACTTCTTAACCCTACCACCTTAAGGAGCTCGGCAACCCTCTCCTTGACAGCACTTCTGGGAAGTATATCATTAACCACTATAGGTTCAGCGATGATATCACCAACATGCATCCTTGGGCTGAGGGAGCTAAATGGGTCCTGAAAAACAGCCTGGACCGAACCCCGGTACTTCTTAAGCTCCGCCCCGGATAATTGACTGATATCTTTGCCATCAAAGAGGACACGCCCGCTAGTTATTCCCTCCAGGAGCAGGATAAGTCTAGCTGTTGTGGTCTTGCCACAACCTGACTCGCCAACCAGCCCGAAGGTCTCTCCCTTACCAATGGCAAAACTTATGCCATCAACAGCTTTTATCGCCCCGACCTCCTTCACGAAGACAATTCCCTTGGTCACGGGGAAGTATTTCTTGAGGTCTCTTGCTTCCATAAGGATTTCGCCCATTACCTATCCTTCCTCAACTGATTAGCCAGCAACTCACGTAGTGGCCCTCCTTGACTGCCGACTGTGGTGGGTATTCTTGCGTGCAGATGTCCTTCGCCTCAGGGCATCGCGGGGCAAAGCTACATCCCGGCGGCAGAGCGTGGAGTTCAGGCGGCTGACCCTCAATGGAGTAGAGCTTGTCCATCTTTACCTCCATCTTGGGGAGGGAGTTCAGAAGGGCGTTAGTATAGGGGTGAACGGGATTATTGAAGAGTTCCCTTACCGGGGCACTCTCAACAATCCTTCCCGCGTACATCACTGCCAGCCTGTCACATACCTTGGCTACAATGCCAAAGTCGTGAGTGACCACAATCATTGATAGGTTAGACTGTTGCTGAATTTCCTTTAGTAGCCTGAGGAACTGTGCCTGGATAGTGACGTCGAGGGAGGTTGTTGGTTCATCGGCAATGAGGACACGCGGCTGGCAGGAGAGAACCATGGCTCCTGCTATTCTCTGCCTCATGCCCCCACTCATCTGGTGGGGATATTCCCTCATCCTTACCTCCGGGGAAGGGATTCTGACCAATCTCAGCATCTCCTTGACTTTTTCCCAGACCATTAGCTTATCAAGCCTCTGATGGATTCTTACTGGCTCAGCCACCTGGTCCCCTATGGTGAAGACCGGGTTTAGTGAGGTCATCGGGTCTTGCAGGATCATAGATATTCGCTTTCCCCGAATCTGTCTCATCTCCCTTTCATTTTTAGATAACAGGTCCTCGCCGTCGAAGATAATTTCCCCACCGACAATGCGCCCCGCCGGCTTAGGCACCAGCCTTAAAATGGAAAGGCAGGTTATGCTCTTTCCGCACCCGGACTCGCCAACAAGCCCCAGTGTTTCCCCTTCTTTTACCCCGAAGCTCACTCCGTCAACCGCCTTCACCACCCCACGGCTGGTGAAGAAGTAAGTTTTAAGGTCTTTTACTTCTATGACATTTCCCGAGCTCATTTTCTTCCAGTTCCCTCGCCAAGAACTTATAATTGCCTGAATTTGGGGTCCAAACGAACCCTGAGCCAGTCTCCAAGGAGGTTAGCACTCAGTACCACCATCAAAATCGCCAGCCCGGGCCAGAAGGAAATCCACCAGCCGCCAAAGATATGTAGCCTTCCGTCAGCACACATTGAGCCCCAGGCCGGCTCGGGGGGTGGAACCCCCAGCCCCAGGAAGCTCAGGGAGGATTCCATGATAATGACTATTCCGAGCTGAAGGGTAGCCAGGACTACCAGGGTATTGACTATATTGGGGAAGATGTGCCGAATCATGATCCTCGTCTTGCTGGCTCCGGCAACCACTGCCAATTTTATGAAATCGCCCTCCTTGATACGAAGCACCTCCCCCCGGAGCACTCTGGCATACCCAGCCCAGCCCAGAATTATCAGGATAAGGATAATATTATTCTTACTTGGCCCCAGGACGGCAGCCAGAGCAATAGCAATCATAAGGTACGGCATGGAAAGAAACATATCAGTTATCCTCATTAGTACCGTATCTACCCATCCCCCGAGGTAACCTGACAGAAGGGCGACCACGGCCCCTAGAACCCCGGCAATTACGATGACAATAAAGCCTACCTGCAGCGAGATACCAGCACCCTGTATCAGCCGGCTCAGAATGTCCCTTCCCATGTAGTCTGTGCCGAGAAAGTGTCTAAGGCTTCCACCCTCCTGCCAGAAGGGAGGATTTAGTACTTCTGTAAAATTGGTCTTGAGGGGGTCGTGAGGCATGATAAAGGGCCCGAATAGCCCGCAAACAAGGAAAACAATCAGAATTAACACTGAAACCCATGGAGCCTGCCTCATGGCTGTCCTTATCTTTGACACGCTAATGTGTCTGGCAAGCCAGGATATATCGGTTACCCTCTGGCTCCGTTCCAAATCTCCCATCTGTTTCCTTCTTAACTCGATACAGGCATACTATTGGTACCTTATCCGGGGGTCTATATAGGCGTAGAGTATATCCACAAAAAGATTGGTAAAGATAAACAAGGCTGAGGCAATCAATACGCAGGTCTGAACCAGCGGGTAATCCCGGGCAAAAATGGAATCCACTATCAGCCTTCCTATTCCGGGCCAGTTAAAGACTGTCTCTGTAATCACTGTACCGTTGAGCAGTGTAACTAGGTTCAGTGCCGCTAAGGTCACGATGGGAACCAATGCATTCCTGAGGGCATGTTTTGCAATAACCAGATACTCAGGGACCCCCTTTATCCTGGCCATCTTGATATACTCGGTGTCCAGCACGTCAAGCATAGCCGAGCGGCTTAAGCGAGCTAGGGACGCGGTAAAATACCAGCCCAGGGTAAAGGCTGGCATGAGCAGGTGCTGCCAGCTTCCCATCCTGGAGGTGGGAAGCCAGCCCAAAATGACGGAGAAGAACAGAATGAGCATCAGTCCCACCCAGAAGACAGGCAGGGACTGCCCCATCAATGCGAATGCTTTGCCGAAGTTATCGAACCAGCTCCCTAACTTGACCGCTGAGATTATGCCGGTCGGGAGACCGACGATGATGGTAAAAAGCATGGCTGCTCCCCCCAATAGCAGGGTGTTAGGGAATCTTGACAGCCAGACCTCCAGGCAGGGCTTACCCCACCTGATGGACTCGCCGAGGTCACCCTGTAATGCATTAGAGATGAACACCCAGTACTGAACATGAAGGGGCTTGTTGAGACCCAGCGTTATTCTCAACTGGTCAATGTCCTCTGGTGTTGCTTCGGGAGGGGACATTAGTAGAGCGGGGTCACCGCTGAGGTGACTTAACATGAAGATAATTATGCTGATGCCAAGGAGGCAAATCACTGATTGAATCAAACGTCTCAGGATGTATCTTAACATAGCATCTGCCCTTTTCGGGCTGCCCTTACACAATACACTCTATATATTCCATCAAGTAGCCCCTGGCAGGTTTTTAACCTGCCAAGGGCTATCTAAGAGCGTGGATTATAGAAGGCTCCCTCTCATTCCTCCTTGAGCTTTAGATACTCCATGCGGATAGGGAAAATCAGGCCCGGCACCGGTTCATATGATTCGACTCTCGGCCCTACAGCATATTGTGCGTTCACACTCCATAGAGGAACCCGGAACGTCGAGTCCAGGAGAATCTGGTTGTATTCCCTGGCAGCTTTGGCAATAGCCTCCTCACTCGTCGCCTTAACTATCTTTTGGAAGGCTACCTCGAACTCTGGGAATGTTCGGCCAACAGGGGCCCAGCCGCCGCGCGTATGGCTATCCAGGGCAACGGCCGGGTGTGCTCGGCAAGCCCACCACGGACCAGAGCCATAGCTCAGGCCATGTAGTTCGCCGAGGGTATGTTGTTTCTGCCAAATCCCGTGCTCCAGCACCACAAACTCGGCTCTTATTCCTGCTTCGTTTAACTGTGCGGCAATAGGTTCCATCCACCACTTATCCCCAGAGCCGCAGGTAAATGTGGTATCAAAACCATTGGGGTAACCGGCTTCGGTGAGGAGTTCCTTGGCCCTCTCCAGGTCATAGGGCTCAGGCTCCATGTATTCATACCCGGCGTTGTAGGGGGCAAGAAAGGTTCCCCATGGATCACCGGCGCCGTGCAGAATCTCACGGCAGATTCCCTCCCGGTCGATAGCCATGCTGCATGCGTCTCTAACTCTTGGGTCGTGCAACGGGCTTGGCTCATCGGGGAAGGCTAAGTCCTGGAAAACCATGGTTACGCAGAAGGTGTACTTGCTCTGGATTCTCGTCAGGTTCGGGTCCTTGTCCACCTCAGGTATATCCGTCCCAACAATCATGACGAAATCCGCTTCCCCCGTTTTTAACATGGCTAGCCTGGTGGCTGGCTCCTCACATATCACAAAGTGAAACTTCTCCACATAGGGAGGCTTGCGATAATGGTCAGCCACCGCCTCGCAATTAATAAACTCATCATGCTTGAAGTCAATAATCTTGAATGGGCCCGCTCCCACCGGGTTGGCGGCAAAATCTTTATCACCAACCTTTTCAATGTAGTCCTTGGGAACAATCATAAGGTTGTTGTAACAACGGTCAAAGAATGCCGGGTAAGGCTTCTTACAGTACATGCGAACGTGGTAGTCGTCCAATACCTCAACTCTATCAACATTCTCCCTCACCTCGTAGCCAAAGACAAACATTAAATCCTCGCGCCCAGCCCGCTCGATGCTGAATTTCACATCCTCGGCTGTACAGGCCTCCCCGTTATGAAACTTGACCCCTTCTCGAATGAAAAAGTCAATATAGGACCAATCTGGGGCGATTTCCCAGGATTTAGCCAGGGCAGGTACTTCATGCCCTTTTTCGTCTTTAGTGAGCAGACCATCAAAGAGCAAGCAGTTAATAGTCGTCTGTTCAGCACCAACACCAGTGTGAGGGTCAATGGCACTCCTGTAAGACATGGTACCCGTCGAGGGAGCATATGTAGCCTCTCCTCTGGGTCCCTCTTTGGGAGCTACCTCTTCCTCCTCGGCCGCACAGGCACCCAGTAGCGTGACTGCCAGTAATGTACCTATCAGGGCTAGGATGCCAACGA
>CAZXWQ010000074.1:0-3322 GCA_964644545.1 uncultured Dehalococcoidales bacterium
GGCGATGGTTCAGGATGATAGAGCAACCACAAGATAGAATATAGAAACCTATCCCCCTGACCCCCTTCCCTTATTATTTTATTAAGGGAAGGGGGAATAATATAGATAAGAGAGGGGCTTTGCCCCTCTCTATAGTCTCTTCCCTATCTGTTTGTTACCAGTAGGAGATTTACAACGAAGGGGTGAGATTGCTTCGCCCTTTAGTGGGAGGGCTCGCAATGACAGGGGGGGTCTGAGCCAGCCGGCTTGTGTTTCTGGCTCGGGCTGTTATAAAGCCATTCAGTAACTACTACTCTGGTTTCCGGAGCAGGATGACAACCTTGCGGTAGTCGCCTTCACCGATGCTTTCGGTGGTAACATCAGGGTGGTCAGCCAGGGTAAGATGGATAATACGTCTTTCGTAGGCCGGCATTGGCTCCAGTGCGAAGGGTGCTTCTCTATCCATTACCTGCTCTGCCATGCGGTGAGCAAGGGCACGTAGTGCTTCATAACGGCGCTGCTTATACCCCTCAACATCAATAACTATTGGAGCCCAGGTTTTCGTCTGGTGACCGATAATAAGTCTAACAATATACTGGAGGGAAGCCAGGGTTGTCCCGCGCCGCCCGATAAGAATGCCCAGGTCATCACCGCTTACTTCGAGGCTAACCGGGGCAGTGCCTTCAGCTTCGCCCTGAGCAGGGCTTTGGGCTTGAGTAACAACGGTGTCCGCCACGCCCATTAGTCTGAGCAGTGATTCGAGGACGCCCTTTGCGGTTGTGGTTATATCACCTTCCTGCCCGGGTACAGGCACCAATGGTTCCACCCTTATTAATGCCTCCTCGGAACCGAGGCCAAGGATACCGGTCTTACCTTCTCTTAGGACGGTTACCTTTAGTTCTTCTTGACTGATGCCTAATTGCTCGGAGGCTAGCTTGAGAGCCTCCTCTACGGACTTGGCGCTTATCTCCAGGTATTCCATAATCTTTCCCCTCTCTCTGTGGCTTACTTGTATCAACAATATCAGCACTGCCAATATCCTCTGGTACTGGTTCCGGTTCCGGCCGTGGGACGGGCTTCCGGTATTTCTGGTCGGTATCTACCTTCCGCGACGGGATTATCGAACCGAGTACCGATTCCAGGCCGCCCCAACCGCTAATAAAATACTGCATAACGATGCTAATAACATTCGAGACTACCCAGTAGAGAGCCAGTCCACTGGGAAATGATAAGGTAAAGAAGGCAAACATCAGTGGCATCATCCAGAGCATCATCTGGCTTTGAGCCTGCTGTCGGGGGTCGGCGGTGGGCGGTGTTACCATTTTTTGCTGTAGCCACATTGTACCGCCAACCAGGATTGGTAAGAGGAGAATTCTATCAGGCACGGCAAGGTCGAGCCAGAGGAATTTACTCTCCAGAGGAACCTGAGAAAACACCATCGGCCAGGCCGAGTAAAGATAGCGTGACAGGTTCAGGAAGTCCTCAGGAGCTACGGCTAAAACCCGAATAATAGACTGATAGAGAGCTATCCAGATAGGCATCTGGACAAGCATAGGCACCAGGCAACCGCTGGGGCTTATCCCCTCTTCCTTATAGAGAGCCATCTGCTCTTTAGCCAGCCTTTGTTTGTCTTTAGCATACTTCTTTTGAAGCTCGGCAACCTTGGGCTGGATTTCCTGCATGGCTTTGCTTGCCCGGAGCTGCTTTCTGGTAAGAGGATACATCACAGCACGAATCACAACGGTCAGGATAATTATAGTCAGCCCGAAGCTATTAAAAAGGTAACTGGAGAGCACAACGCATACATTTATCATTGGCCCCAGGATAATCAAGTCCCATACTTGCCCAATTATCTCCAACTGAACCTACCTCACTAATCGGTTAATGTAAACTTTTTACTAGCGCCCGACTCCACGTCTATAGCATAGAGCTTATCACTGGCAGCATGCACATAGACAGTGCCCTGATGAGCAAAGAGCGGCGCATATACTTTTTCGTCTTCCTCCAGGTTGGCTAGCTGTTTTTGCTGGTTATTAGCGGTATCCAAAATGTAAACATTCCCCTTCTGCGTGGCGGCGACAACCAGACTACCGACCAGAACCGGCGAAGAGCTAATGGGGCTTCCCAGGTCGAACTCGATAATCTTGTCCCCGCTTTCAGCATCGAAGGCATATACCTTGCCATCGAGGCAGGGGGCGTAGACAATACCACTGTGTAGCAGCGGTTTTGCCCAGAACCAGTTGCTGGGCATACCCTCAGCCTCGTCGTTAGCCGGAAACCGCCAGATTTCCCGACCACTGATAGCATCCACGGCATAGAAGTACCTGTCAAAGGAACCAAAGTAAACCCTGTTGTCATATACCGCCGGGGTAGTGGCGATAGCGCCTTCGGTTTCGAAATGCCATTTCTCAGTGCCATCGGTGGTATTCAAGGCATAGAGGCTTCTGTCAAAGCAGCCTATATACAGCGTGTCACCATCAATGACCGGCGTTGACCAAATCTTGTCCCCAGCCTCAAACTCCCACACCTTAAAACCGTCGGCAGCATTCAGTGCGTAGACCTTTCCATTAGAGGAAGCAAAATAGAGCTCGTCTTGAGCTACGACAAGACCGCCAACAATGGGTGCGCCAATACTACCTTCACGGGGATATATCCACCTCGGTTCATTTCTCAGAGAATTTCCCTGGAAGAGAAATGCACGGACTTTACCATCGTAGCCACCGATGAAGACCAGCTTTTCATCTTCCTTTTCCCTGACCACCGGAGCGCCGTAGATAGCAACGGCCGTAGTTCTTGGTCCGGCACAGGTTGTGGGTATACAGGCGAGACCACCGCCGCTTGATGCCATTTCTATTTTAGCCGTTGCCCCCAGCTGATTAAGATTACCGTTGGATATATCCACAGCCACAATCTCGCCCTTGGTAGAACCGAAAAACAGGATACCATCGGCCACTGTTGCCCCCGACCAACCCCGGGCGACACCAGTCGTCCGCATACAACCGGAAACAGCCATTACGCCGACGAGAAGTGCCAGCAGCAAGGGGATTAGTCTGCTATGGTTAGGACTCATTTATTCACTTGCTCCAGTAGACATTACTTTGACCGAGGGTACAGGCCAGGACCCGGGAATGGACCAAACAGGAGTAAGGGGAGCATCATGGTACCGGGTCGTAACCACCTTCGTGGAAGGGGTGACAACGAGCCAGGCGCCTTGCTCCCAGCCATACGCCTTTCGTAAAGCCATATCTGGTAATAGCCTCCAAGGTATACGCAGAACATGTGGGGGTAAAGCGGCAGGATGGAGGCATAACCTGTGATATAGTTGACTGGTATATTTTTATCA
>CAZXWQ010000074.1:3422-7439 GCA_964644545.1 uncultured Dehalococcoidales bacterium
ACTAGGCTGTTAAAAGGGCAGTCTCCAGCAGGCCAGCCCGGGACAACAAGCCCTCAATCGACTTCCTTAGATTGGAGTAATCAGTGGTAGCTGCGGCAGGGCGGGCGATGAATACGATATCCCATCCCGATTTGAGTGGTGCTGGCCGCACTATTTCACGAAGCAAACGCTTTACTCTATTTCTTACTACCGCTTTGCCCACTTTCTTGCTAACCGAGAAGCCACAGCGGCAGACAGCCAGCCCATTGGGTATAGCCCTCATCGTCACGAATTTACCTGTCCAGGAACCACCTCTCGAGTAAACCAGTGCGTACTGTTCTGTTTTTTTAATGTACTCTTTCCCCCCCGTTACTCCACCTGCGACTGATTTTACCATTAGACTACAGTCAGGCGCTTACGGCCTTTGAGTCGCCTTGCCTTCAAGACAGCGCGCCCCGCGCGGGTGCTCATTCTCTTGAGGAAGCCGTGTTCACGCTTTCGCGGTATTTTTTTTGGCTGATAGGTTCTTTTTGGCACTTTAAAAGTTCCTTTGTATTCCGGTGCAGGAGAAACTAGCTACCTGCGCTAAAGCCCTGCATCTTACGCATATGAGCCGGCACATATGGTATTAACGCCAGATGTCGCGCTCTTTTTATGGCTACTGCCAGGACACGCTGATGCCTGGCACAGGTGCCTGTCCTACGACGAGGTTCTATCTTACCTCTATCGGATATGTAGTTGCGCAATTTCTCAGGGTTTCTGTAATCTATTACCTCATCCTTATTGGCGCAAAAAGAGCAGACTCTACGCCTTGGTACGTACCTTCGGTGGCCCCACCGGGTACTCTTTGGTTTACTCTGTGTTCTACTCCGTGTTCTACTAGTCACTGGTTATCAACTCCATTAGAAGGGAATATCGTCCGGCTCCAATTCACCGGTATCGCTTTCTTCATGTTTGCTTTCTTCATGTTTGCTTTCTTCAGGTTTGCCTTCTTCAGGTCTGCCTTCTTCAGGTCTGCCTTCAAGAGGAGGGTGTGCTTGTGCTCCCTGCCTATCAAGGAACTTCACCCTATCGGCTACAATTTCATTTCGAGCGCGCGTTTGGCCATCCTGGCCCTCCCAGGTGCGCATACGTAATCGACCTTCAATATAGACAAGCCGACCTTTGGTGAGGTACTGGTTGCACTGTTCAGCCAGTTTGCCCCAAGCTACCACCGTAAACCAATCGGTCTCCTCTTTACGTTCACCCTCCGCGGTAGTATAACGCCAGTTAGTGGCAACGCGGAATGAGGTTACCGGACGGCCAGAAGGGGTGTAGCGCATCTCGGGTTCACTGCCAAGATTGCCAATTATCGTAATTTTGTTTACGCTTACCATCGTTCCACAACTCCTTTTACCCTTGCCAAATACCCGGGGAAGCGGGCATTCCCACAGAACCTCAGCTCAACTTTATCAACAGATGACGGAGGATATCCTCAGAGATATTCAGGTTTGCTTCCAGTTCTTTGTTACGTCCGGGTTTCAATTTAAACTTGAGCAAGACGTAACTACCCTCCCCAAAATGTTTTATGGGATAGGCTAACCTTCTTTTGCCCCACTTTTCAACATCGGAAATGATGCCTCCCTTCCCAGCAATAAACTGGCTTACACCTTCGACTGTAGTATCAAGATTCTCTTCTGTAACCTCGGGACTGATAATGAATACCAGTTCGTAGTCATGTAATTGCTCGTCTTCTTTATTCAGTACTTTTTTAGATACCATCTGCTCCACCAGTAATATTATGGGTACGTAATGCTATAAGTACATAACACTATAATATACTATAAGGCTTATATAAAATACAAGTGCCATCTGATTTGACAGTGGCGCACTGCTCCTGATAGACTTTAGCTACCCGGAGGCTGTGTACCAGTCCTTCAGGAAATTTTCTTGACTTTGAAGGCCCCGTGGTGTAGCGGTCTAACATGCCACCCTGTCACGGTGGAGATCGTGGGTTCAAATCCCACCGGGGTCGCCAGTACCTATGGGCTGGGGCGCAAAATAAGCCTATATTTTTTCCCCCCAAGGATGTCACTCCATAAACAAGGACGAAAGGAGTAAATCATGAGCGAAGCAGTAAAGGCTATTGTCGAGACCGGTGCCGGGAAAGTAGAGGGTTATCAGAAACATAATCTAAACATTTTCAAAGGGATACCATATGCGGCGCCACCTATCGGGGAGCGGCGGTGGCTTCCTCCCGAGAGGGTAGAGCCGTGGACTGGTGTGCGCCAGGCACAGTCCTTCGAGGCAATTGCTCCCCAGAATGTGGTCGAAATTGATATTCTTAAAGAGCTCCACGTAGATGAACCTCAGAATGAAGACTGCCTTTACCTGAATATATGGAGTCCGGGTCTTGATGATGAGCGCCGACCGGTGCTTTTCTGGATTCACGGGGGCGGTTTCACAATTGGTTCCGGCTCACAGCCAGGATATAACGGACGTACACTGGCAAGTCGTGGTAACGTGGTGGTGGTAACGATTAATTACCGGCTCGGTGCACCCGGCTTTCTGGACCTGAATGAGGTTACCGGGGGCAAGATTCCAGCTACGGGGAACGAGGGGCTGCTGGACCAGGTGGCGGCGCTGGAGTGGGTACGCGACAATATTTCTGCCTTCGGAGGTGACCCCGACAACGTGACTATCTTCGGGGAATCGGCAGGTGGTATGAGTGTTGGTTGTTTAATGGCTATGCCCAGGGCAAAGGGGCTTTTCCACAAAGCCATTCCCCAGAGCGGTTCCGCCAATACGGCGATGACGCAGGATGGCGCGGTACAGGTTGCTGAACAGTTCCTTGATATAGTCGGGTTAAGTGCAGATAATGTTGATGCTCTGCGGTCGCTGACGGTGGAGCAACTACTGGCTGCTCAGCAGGAGCTATCAATCAGGATGCTCAGGTCGAGCCTGAGGAGCGGTATGCCCCTGCAACCGGTGATAGACGGGAAGATACTTCCGGCGCGGCCAATCGATGCTATCAGAGATGGCTCGGCAAAGGAGATACCGGTACTGGTAGGCTCGACACTGGACGAGTGGAAGCTTCTGGCTATGGCAGACCAGAACCTACCGAAGCTGGATGAGGGGGGTCTGGCAGGACGCTGTAAATACATAGTTCCTGCCGAACACGTGGAGAACCTGATAGAGAGCTACCGGAAGGCGCGGGAGAAACGCGGTGTGCCAGCTACTCCCCCCGAGCTTTTTATGGCTATCCAGACCGACCGGGTATTCCGTATACCAGCAATTCGTCTCGCTGAAGTACAGCGCAGCCATAATCAGGCAGCTTACGTCTATCTAGTTACCTGGCGGTCGCCTGTATTTAACGGTATCCTGGGTGCCTGCCACGCAATCGAAGTGGGCTTCCTCTGGGGAACATACGAAGAGAACTTTTCGGGGACGGGACCGGCGGCTGACACGATGGCAAGGAATATACAGGACACCTGGCTGGCGTTTGCCCGCACTGGTGACCCGAGCTGCGAAAGCGTGGGGACATGGCCGCCCTACGGTGAACGCCGGGAGACGATGGTATTAGGGGAAGAGTGTAAAATGGAGGAAGCGCCATACGAAGAGGAGCGCCGCACCTGGGAGGCGATACCGGATACAGCCAGCGGGGCACTTTAGAGCGGGTGGCTGATTACACAAGCGGTTAAATAAGCTGTTTTTTCTCCAGAACCCAGAGTATGCCGGGAACCCTGAGGTCAAGGCTGGTGTCTTCGGGGAGGTTGAGTAAAAAGTCGCTTAATTCTTCAACTGGAACTTTCAGGACTTCGATTTCCTCGGTGGTATCTTCTCTCTCTATGCCAACGAACTCTACATCGGGGGCGAGAAAGTGATTAGCCTCGGTGGGAATCAGTGCGGGACATAGTGGTGTCGGGATAATGGGGATAAGCTCTTTTGCCAGATAGCCGGTCTCCTCGAGAAGCTCTCTCCGGGCAGTCTCCTCTTCGCTCTCTGATTCCTGGTCAGTAAGGCCGGCGGGAAACTGAACAACAAAAGACTCAATGGGCA
>CAZXWQ010000075.1:0-3558 GCA_964644545.1 uncultured Dehalococcoidales bacterium
ATATCTTTGTTACTGGTGGTGTTGTTAGTTCAGTTGGCAAGGGTATCACTGTCGCTTCAATAGGTACCATTCTGAAGAGTCGTCAGATTACCGTGTCCGTGCAGAAGCTGGACCCCTATCTCAATGTTGACCCGGGGACCATGTCACCTGCCCAGCATGGCGAGGTATTTGTTACCCAGGATGGGGCTGAGACAGACCTTGACCTGGGGAACTACGAGCGTTTTATTGATGTTAACCTGAGTACTGAGTCCAGCGTTACTTCAGGTCAAATCTATAGCTCAGTTATCGCCAAGGAGAGACGGGGTGATTTCTTGGGCGGTACTATCCAGGTAGTGCCTCACGTTACCACGGAGATAAAGGAACGGTTTAAGAGATTGGCACAGCAATCCCAGGCTGAGGTGATTATTATCGAGATAGGTGGTACTGTAGGTGATATCGAAGGGCAACCCTTTCTTGAAGCCATAAGGCAGATGAGAAATGACGCCGGGCGAGATAATGTGCTTTATATTCATGTTACCCTTCTCCCCTACCTGACTTCCACCAAGGAACTGAAGACCAAGCCAACCCAGCACAGTATTAACGAGCTACGCCGCATTGGTATTCAACCTGATATTATCATCTGCCGCAGCGACTATCCTATCTCAGAAGAGATAAGTGATAAAATATCGCTGTTTTGTGATGTTGAAAAGCAGGCGGTTATTCCCCTGCCTACGGTACCTACCATCTACGAGGTGCCGCTGGTTCTGGAGGAGGAAGGCTTGGGGCAATTAGTTGTGGATAAGCTTGGACTTAAAGCGCACCGGGTTGACCTGAGTGAATGGCAAGGACTGGTCACGCACCTTAAGGAACCCTGTGAGCCGGTTAACATCGCTCTCGTGGGCAAATACGTAGAATTACAGGACGCCTACTTTTCTGTCCGTGAAGCCCTGCACCACGCAGCCCTGTACCATAACCGAGACATCAATCTTAGCTGGGTTTACTCTGAGTCCCTGAAAGAAGATAATGTGGATGTTCTACTGCGCTCAGCACAGGGCATTATTGTCCCCGGTGGTTTTGGAGTTAGAGGTATAGAAGGCATGATAAAGACAGCCCGCTATGCCCGAGAAAATAAAATTCCGTATCTAGGGCTCTGCCTCGGGATGCAGGTTATGGTAATTGAGTTTGCCCGCTTTGCTCTAGGGTCAGATAAGGCAAACTCCACAGAATTCGATCCTTCCACTCCCTATCCCGTCATTGACCTCCTACCCAACCAGAAAGGAGTAGAGGATAAAGGTGGCACAATGCGCCTGGGCAATTACCCCTGTAACCTGGTCGGTGGCACACATGCTGCCAACGCCTATGCCCGTAGCTCAGTTAACGAACGCCATAGACACCGCTTTGAATTCAATAATAAATTTCGTAGCCAGCTAGAAGAGAAGGGAATGGTTTGCAGTGGGCTATCTCCTGATGGTAAACTGGTAGAGGTCTGCGAGCTAGCCGACCACCCGTGGATGGTAAGTTGCCAGTTCCACCCCGAGTTTTGTTCACGCCCCAGCCGGCCTCACCCCTTGTTTCGTGATTTTATCGCTGTGGCTAAGGATACCCTTCGAGAAGGAGCCCAGCCATTGTTGCCTCTCTCAGCCTAGTTTGACATGAAAATCAATTTCTTAAGGTTGAAATTAGATGCGCATCTTTCTGCATACAGTAAATATTAATCAAGTAATAGAGAACCAAGGTGGAGGCTAAGAAATGGACATTAACCAACTGGAAAACAAGAGCAAAGACGAGCTGATTGAGATGGCGAGGGAGATAGAAGTCCCCGATTGTACCAGCCTGAACAAGCAAGACCTCATCATGCGCCTGCTCCAGGCGGATGCCGAGCAACAGGGCAATATCTTCTGTAGCGGTATTCTGGAGACCATGAATGATGGCTATGGTTTTTTGAGGCAGAGCACCCTGCTTCCCAGCTCTTCTGATATATATGTCTCCCAGTCCCAAATCCGGCGGTTTGGGCTGCGAAATGGAGACATGGTTGCCGGCCAGGGCAGGCCGGCGAGGGCAGGTGAGAAATACATCAGCCTGCTGCGAATCGAGGCGGTTAACGATATCAATCCTGAGCTAGCTAAAAACCGACCCCATTTTGGTTCGCTCACCCCTACCTTCCCCGACAAACTGATTAACCTGGAGATCCCAAAGGACAACTTATCCACGCGCCTGTTAAACCTGATTGCCCCTATCGGCCGGGGTCAACGGGGCTTGATTGTATCACCACCGAAAGCAGGCAAGACAATCCTGCTCAAATCCATAGCCAACGCCGCTACCACCAACTATAATGACATTCACGTGATGGTGTGCCTTATTGGTGAGCGACCGGAAGAGGTTACCGATATGAAGCGCTCGGTCAAGGGAGAGGTGATAAGCGCTACCTTTGATGAGGCGGTAGAGAACCACACGCGAGTCGCCGAGCTGGCACAGGAGAGAGCCAAGCGAATCGTCGAAAGCGGTAAGGACGTGCTGATATTGCTTGATGGTATTACCCGCCTCACCCGCTCGTATAACCTGGCCATGCCGTCGAGCGGGCGCACACTGTCCGGCGGCATTGACCCATCGGCTCTTTACCCGGCGAAGCACTTCTTTGGTGCTGCCCGCAATACTGACGAGGGTGGCAGCCTGACCATTATTGCTACCTGCCTGGTTGATACCGGCAGCCGCATGGACGACCTGATATATGAGGAGTTCAAGGGGACGGGCAACATGGAAATCCACCTTGACCGCCGGCTGGCGGAGCACCGAATCTACCCGGCAATTGATATTGCGCGTAGTGGCACCAGGCGAGAGGAGCTACTCCTCGACGAAGATACTCTAAAGCAAGTATGGCTGCTGCGGCGGATGGTGTCGATGATTTCCTCGGATTCGGTCAACTTCGCTGATACCACGCAGCGAGTTCTTGACCGGCTAAGCAAGACGAAAACCAATGCGGAGTTCCTGGCTAACCTGAGCCGGGACGCAGAGTAGATAGAGCGCCGCCCACGAAGAGTCATCTAACATTACCAGCCTAAAGAGGTCTTAAGCCTTTCCCAGAATTATTTCGCTTTTATGATAAGGAGGGATAGGATTACCAAAAACCTTAGAGGCACAAGCTTGACCAGCAATCCGATAACAGACCAGTTGAACCAGCTACCAACCAGCCCCGGCGTCTACATTATGAAAGACGCTGAAGGAAACATACTGTACGTCGGCAAGGCGGCTGACCTCCACCAGCGGGTAAGGTCATATTTCAGCGCCGCACAAAAGCTACCACTGAAACAGCAACGGATGGTAGCTCAGGTCAGCGATTTTGAGTTCTTTGTTACCAATACAGACCAGGAAGCACTCGTACTTGAGTGTAACCTGATAAAGAGGCACCGTCCCCACTATAACGTCCGACTCAAAGACGATAAGGCTTTCCCCTACCTCAAGATAGACCTTAATGAAGACTGGCCCAGGGTAGAGTTTACACGGCGCCTGGAAGATGACGGGGCACACTACTTCGGTCCTTTTACCAGTGCCAAATCCGTGCGGCAGACCATGAAAGGGATA
>CAZXWQ010000075.1:3658-7414 GCA_964644545.1 uncultured Dehalococcoidales bacterium
TTCAGGCCATAAACAACGTAATTGAAGAGCAAAGAATCCATACCACCATAAGTGGCGAGCAGGATGTCATTGCCTTTGCCGGCGATAGAGACCAGGCATATGTACAGGTATTCTTTATTCGCGGTGGTAAACTGATTGGACGGGAGAGCTTCATACTGGAGGGTACCAGAGCCGAAGAGCCGCACCAGATTATGTCAAGCTTTATTAAACAATTCTACGGCTCGGCTCCCTACATACCGCCTTCACTGCTGCTTCAGCACCCGGTAGAAGACAAGGCAACCATTGAGGGCTGGCTGCGGAGCAAACGGGGGGCGAAGGTGGACATTCAGGTTCCCCTCAGGGGCAACAAGAAACAACTGGTGGAAACGGTAGCTGAAAATGCCAGGCAGGGTCTACAGCAAATGAGGGTCAAGCAATTGGCCGCTCCTTCAGCGCTTACAGCGGCACTGGCTGAAACGGGAAGAGAGCTAAGCCTGTCACACCCCCCTTCTCGTATCGAGGGCTACGACATCTCCAATATACAGGGTACGGGAGCGGTAGGTAGCATGGTGGTCTTCGATAAGGGGAGACCAAAACCAGCCCACTACAGGCGTTTCAAGATAAAAGCAGTATCGGGGGCTAACGACTATGCTATGCTCCAGGAGGTACTCAGGCGGCGGTTCGGGCGGAGCAGAATCGGAAGTGACGAATCCTCTACCCCGGACGCCTGGACAGCCCTGCCCGACCTTGTCCTCATTGATGGTGGCAAAGGACAGCTCAATGCTGCGCGAGCAGCAATGGAGGAAACAGGTGCCGGGTCTGTACCGGTTGCCAGCTTAGCCAAGGAAAACGAGGAGTTATTCATCCCCCGCAGGAAAGAGCCCATAGTCCTGCCCGGCAGTTCCCCGGGACTTCAATTGCT
This sequence comes from uncultured Dehalococcoidales bacterium, assembly GCA_964644545.1. GTDB lineage: Bacteria > Chloroflexota > Dehalococcoidia > Dehalococcoidales > Fen-1064 > CAZEBT01. Next base: position 4,560 of record CAZXWQ010000075.1, read on the forward strand.
GCAGCGCGTCCGGGACGAGGCACACCGCTTCGCCCTTGGCTATCACCAGAAGGTGCGCAGGAAAGAAGCCTTTAGTTCCCTGCTTGATGCTATCCCCGGTATCGGTCCCAGGCGCAAGCGTACTCTTCTGAAGCAGTTTGGCTCAGTGCAGGGTATCAGAAAGGCTTCCGTAGAGGAGCTAGCCACAGCCAGAGGTATGACCGAGAACCTGGCGAAAAGAATAAAGGAGCTTCTTTAATAAGCAATGCCTGCCAATCTACCGCCAATGTACTTCGAGGCCGAGAAGAGGTTCCGGGAGGCTAAAAATCCCCCGGAAAAGATAGCCGCCCTCGACGATATGCTGGCGATTATGCCCAAGCACAAGGGGACCGACCACCTGCGTGCCGAGTTGAGGAGAAGGATTGCCAAGCTAAACCAGGCGACTGACAAGAAAGCAGCTACCCAGAGGTCGTCGATGGTTATTGAGAAAGAGGGCGCGGCTCAGGTGGCAGTAATTGGCCCGCCCAATGCAGGTAAGTCGCAGCTAGTAGCCACTGTTACCAATGCCGCTCCAACGGTAGCAGCCTACCCCTTTACCACACACACGGCTACCCCGGGAATGATGGAATTTGAGAACATACAGATTCAGCTAATTGATACCCCGCCGCTGTCATCACAACCTGTAGATTTCTGGCTGCCCCACACACTGCGGCGAGCTGATGCACTATTAATTGTGGTAGACTTGAGTGATACGCCACTGGACCAGATGGAGGCTATCATCAGACAACTGGAGAGCATGAGAATAGCAGTTGGTGAAGGCAAGGCTGAAGATGAGCAAGGTAGAATGCTAACTCACATGAAGGTACTGGTTGCCGGCAACAAGATAGACCTGGATGAAGGTGGTAAGAACTACTCGGCCCTCAGTAAAAGGTACGAAGAGGAGCTACCGGTTATTGCCGTCTCGGCAAGCAGAGGAACAGGGCTGGAGAAACTGAAGCTAGAACTCTTTCAGGTGCTTGATATTATCCGGGTGTATACCAAGACTCCGGGGGAAAAGGCAGACCTGGAAGACCCGATAATCCTTGACAGGGGGAGTACACCGGAAGATGCGGCGGCGGAAGTCCATAAGGACTTCCGCAAGAAGCTGAGGTACGCGCGGGTATGGGGCTCGGGAAAGCATGACGGCGTAATGGTAAAGAGAGACCACGTTCTGCAAGACGGGGACGTAATAGAACTGCATATCTAGATACTGATTACGGGAACTGGCATTGCAAAGTTAGGTTTAATGACACAGTCGAAGGAGGAGATAATTGGACGTAATTGAAGCCATAAAAACAAGGAGGAGTATCAGGGGTTACAAGCCGGACCCGGTGCCGAAGGAGGTACTGGAAGAAATTCTGGAGACAGCTATTCGCTCTCCCTCTTCAATGAACACCCATCCCTGGGAATTCACCGTTGTTGCCGGCGACGTAATGGAGAAAATCAAGCAGGCCAATATAGAGAATCTAAACGCGGGAGAGAGTCCGCATCTTGAGGAACCCAGGGGGGAATATACAGGTATTTACCGCGAGCGCCAGGTAGCTCTGGCAGTGCAACTCTTCCAGTTGATGGGTATAGCCAGGGAGGACAGAGAGAAAAGGATGGACTGGATGAAAAGGGGGTTCCGTTTCTTTGATGCCCCGGCAGCCATAATCATCTCGATAGATAAAGAAGCGGGCACGGGAGGACAGTTTGATGTCGGTGCCGTATCTCAGACCATTGCCCTGGTGGCGCTGAGCTACGGGCTGGGGACATGCATCATGGGGCAGGGAATAATGTACCCCGACGTTATTAGAAAGTTAACCGGTATCACGGAGTCCAAACTGATAGTCATCTGTCTCACCATCGGTTATCCCGACTTGGACTTTCCCGCAAATAAAATATATAGTGAGCGTGAGCCTGTTGAAAAAATCACTACCTGGTGCGGTATATAGTTAGAGGCCAGGGCTTACCTTTTTCTATATATGACAGCTCAATGAGGAGGCAGTAATGCCCGTTCGACCCAGCTGGCACGAAGACTACTGGAAAAAGCTCGATAAGAAAACGGCAGCGAAGATACGGACAACATGCCCGCGCTGCGGTAGCGCCAACACATACTATAACAAACAGTATAATGTCTGGCGCTGCGGGAGGTGCGAGCATTCTTTCACTGTAGAAGGAGTTGGCGATAAAGCACCGTTCTGGAAGCGCCTGTTCAGGAGAGGAGCGTAAATGAATATTCTGGTAACCAATGATGACGGCATTGATTCTCCCGGTCTGTGGGCACTGGCGGAAGCAATGAGCCGGGTGGGGGATACCCTGGTGGCAGCCCCCGATAAACAGCAGAGCGGTGTGGGCTCAGCGGTGTCTCTGCACAGCGGCATGAGCATCGTGGAAGTGCCGTCCACTATCGGGGGAGTCCGCGCCTATGCCATTGGAGGCACCCCTACCGACTGCGTAATACTGGGGCTGCGCCGCCTTAAACAGGGGCACATTGGCCTGCTTATCTCCGGGATTAACCTCGGTGCCAACGTGGGCAATGATATCCCTTTCTCAGGTACCGTCATGGCGACACTACAGGGCTATTTCCGGAAGATACCGTCGATAGCGATTTCTCTTGTCCTGGCAGGCAGAGAAGAAGAGCCGCGCTTTGATGTCGTCGCCAGGGTTGCCGAGCAACTCGCGCTAAGAGTAAAAAGCGGCCATCTGCCAACCGGAGCCATTATCAACGTCAACGTGCCCAACATTCCCCTGGAGGAAATCAAGGGCATCTTAACCGCCAGGACTGCCTCCAGCGGTTTCGGCAGGCTGACGGCCGTTGAGGGTGGCGGCAGTGTGAGCTACCGCCGGGAGGTGCT